>DATCSV010000043.1:0-5218 GCA_036568285.1 Flavipsychrobacter sp.
CTATACTTATTCCTAATATATTCGCCAAACTGGTATTCAGCCTGTTGGCAGGCCTGCTGATGGTACGCCTCTTTATTATCTATCACGACTTTCAACATCATGCGATATTACACAGGTCAGTACCTGCCAATATCCTGATGACCGCATTTGGTATTTTCGTACTGGCACCTCCCAGTATCTGGAAGAGGTCTCATGACTACCACCACGCCCACAACTCCAAGCTGTTCAGCGCCAGCATAGGCTCTTATCCCATAGCCAGTAAGAACAAGTTCCTGTCTATGTCGCCGGGGGAAAGGCGTATATACCTGGCCATTCGTCATCCGCTGACTATTATCATGGGCTACTTCACTATGTTTATTGCGGGTATGTGCCTCAGTTCCTTTTTAAGTTCACCCAAAAGGCACCTTGACTCGCTTTTGGCACTTGTGTTGCATGCCACACTTATATCATTGACCATTACCTTCCTTGGCTGGCAGGTATGGCTGTTTGCGTTGTTCATACCGTTCTTCCTGGCCAGTGCTATGGGTGCATATCTATTCTATGCCCAGCACAATTTCCCGGCCACCACCTTCAGCGACAAAGACGATTGGAAATATGACGCTGCAGCCCTGGAGTCATCCAGCTATATGGTGATGAACCCGGTGATGCAGTGGTTTACCGGTAATATCGGTTTTCATCATATCCACCATCTCAATTCGCGCATACCGTTTTACAGATTGCCCGAAACGTACAAGGCTTTCCCCGAACTACAGAACGCCAGAACTACCTCGCTTCACCCCAAGGAAATTATCGCCTGCTTCAGGCTGAAAGTGTGGGACCCTGAGCTGAACAGGATGGTAGGTTTCAAAGAGATCAGGGCTGCTAAGCGCGCGCCTTCGACGGTAAACGCAAAGGCTTAATCTCTATAGCTTAAATCAACAAAAGACCGCAACAGGTGCGGTCTTGAAAAAGGCAATCAGAATCTTTATATCTATCGTAGTACTCTCACATTTACAGCATTCATGCCTTTACGCCCCTGTTGCAATTCAAACTCAACATGGTCGTTTTCTTTTACCTGGTCTTTCAGACCACTTACGTGCACGAATGTTTCTTCATTAGAATTATCATGCTTAATGAATCCAAATCCTTTGGACTCATTGAAGAACTTTACAGTTCCTGTTAATTTTTGACCTTCCACTTTTAAAAAATTGAGTGTATTAATAATATGGTTAAGTAAATATAATAGTTTCTATCCGATATTAGAAATACAACACTATGTTAAAAGCCTATTTTTTACCCAGTTTCAACAGCATCCTGGTATGCACCAACAATGCGTCTACAAATGTTGCCTGCTCATGATAAGGCAGGTTATACTCGCGCGCTGTTTCTTTCACGATAGGCGCTATCTTCTTATAATGCACATGGCATATCTGCGGGAACAGGTGGTGTTCTATCTGCCTGTTGAGCCCGCCAATAAACCAGGACATGATCACACTTTTCGATGAGAAGTTAGCTGTAGTCATCAGTTGATGTACAGCCCAGTTGTTCTCCATTTTCCTGTGGTCATCGGGGTTAGGGAAAGTACAATTTTCCATAACGTGGGCCAACTGGAATATGGCAGACAGCGACAAACCGGCTATAAAGTGCATCACTACAAAACCAATAAGCACCAGGTGCCATGGAGCGCCTGTTACAAATATGGGTACGAATATTATTGCCGCATAGTAAAACAGCTTGTAAATAGCCACCTCGGTAAGTGCTGATGCCAGTGTTTTTTTCTCCTTCTTCAGCAGGTCCAGCTTATGGTATGTATACACCTGGCGGAAATCTTTGAGCGTGGCCCACTGTAAGGTAAGCAGGCCATACAGCACCCATGCATATAAGAACTGGAAACGGTGCATGCTGTACCACTTTGAGTTGGGTGAAAAACGCAATAACGCGCCCGCATCTATATCATGGTCCAGGCCTTCTATGTTGGTATACGTATGATGCAGGATATTATGCTGTATCTTCCATGTTACATGGTAACCGCCTACCAGCACTATCACTTTTCCCAGCAGCTTATTCAGCGTCTTGTTGTTGGAGTATGAGCCGTGGTTGGAATCGTGCATAATGGAGCAGCCTACACCTACCATCCCCAACCCCATCAATACCCACATGGCCAGGAAGCCGAAAGTACTGCCGTTGACCACGCCGGAAACCATTACTGCATACGGTGCTATGTACATCAGCAGTATCAATACTGTTTTTGTCACCATCGATGCATTGGCATGCGGGTCTATATTATGCTCTTTAAAATATGCATCTATTTTCTTCTTACATGTGTCGTAAAAGCCTTCCCCATTCCTTGGGGCAAACTTTACTAAATCTAACTTCTGTATATGGGCCAACTCAATTCAATTTATTTGTTAAAAATACTTCATGGTGGGTGGTCTGCGAGGCCTTATTTTTTGCTTTCTTCTATCTTTTTCTTGATTTCTGCAGCCTTATCCAGTTTGTTCTGGCGTGCGTATATCTCGCTCATAGCTGCCAGCGATGACTGGTAGATGAATTTGTTATCAGCATCGAGTTCATTCACTTTAGGCTCATACGTTATGTATACTTTCTCCAGGTGTGGGAATGCTTTCTCAAACAGGGCATTTCTTTGCGCTTCCAGGGCCTTCCATTTCTTGTCGTCTTCAGCAGTAGTACCTGTCACATCGTTCATCTGCTCCGTCACTTTAGACGCCTGGTTGAAATACAATACGCCCATATCGTAGTGGTACCCGATGTTATCAGGCTCAATTTCCAATGCCTTAGTAAATCCGGCCTCTGCCTTGGCGATCAATTCGTCATAATTCGCAGGCTTTGGACCATCCTTAGGAAAGGCCATATTGGTATATGCATTGGCCAGGTTGTATTGGTACATTGCATTATTAGGGTCCTCAGCTACTGCATCCGCCAATTTCTGCATCAGCTTATCCTGCTGCTTGGTACGCATATAGTAGTTCAGCTCCTCATTCCTGATATTAGGATTGTTGGGGAAGCGTTTTTTCGCCTCTTCTATCGTAGCCAGTTCTTTATCCTGCTTGCCCAGTTTCCTGTACGCGTCAATTATCACCAGGTATATATTGGCATTCCCCTCTATCGGGTTGTTTTTTAGTTTTTCCAATGCGGGCAAAGCATTTTCAATCTGCTCGCCATAAAATGCACTGTAAGCCTGGATGACCATGGCGGCAGCTACTACCGTGTCAAAGCCCTTATTGCCCGCAAATCGCTTGCCTGCCTCCAGGTTATATATATTCGCCGTCTGCTGTGCATTGCCGAAGGCATCCTCCCACTGCTTCTTGTTATAAGCTATCACTGAGTTGTTATAAGATTTGAAGGCACCATATAGCAACCCCTGGTTTACCTGCTCCGTTTCATAAGACGGCTTCAGTTCAACCACTTTCAGGTACGACTCCAAGGCTTGCATATAGTAGTTCTTGTCGGCATAGCCTGGGTCCTGGTCCATTGCAGCATATATCTGTGCCCTGATAAACCATGCCTTCGGGTCATCTTTGGTAGTGGGGTCTTTTATTGCTTGCTCTATGAAATCAACTGCCTCCTGGTATTCTTTGTTCCTCAGGCTGTTGCTGGCCGACTGTATATTTTTTTTCTGCGCATAACCTGCTGTCATCATCAGCAATGCCGTCAGCGCTAATAACAAATGTTTCATTATTTATTCTTTCTGTTTATTAATGTTTCAAATTTAAGCTTCAGCAGCATTTTCTGATTCACCTTCTTCGTCGTTTTCTGTCCCTGCTTCGTCCTGCTCTTGAATCCTGGCTATCGCCGCTATTTCATCACCTTCGTCGATATTGATAAGTCGCACACCCTGCGTAGCACGGCCTGCTTCACGGATATCCTCCACGCGCATTCTTATGGTAATACCCGACTTGCAGGTAATCATCAGGTCGTCTTTTTCTTCCACAGCCAGCAACCCTACCAAGGCACCTGTTTTTTCAGTGATGTTGATAGTCTTCACACCCTTACCGCCGCGATTGGTAATCCTGTATGATAGCTGGTAAAGCTGTTCGTTGCCGTCAGCATCTTTTATTGTTATCGCCTTGGCTTTATCTTCCTCAGACGCCGTATCGTCCAGCAGTTCGAAGAACGGCGTACGTTTACCCAGCCCTTTCTCTGAAACAACAAGGATCTGCTTTGCTATGTTTTCTTTAGACACACATATCATGCCTATTACTTCGTCGTTGTTCTCATCCAGCTCTATACCAAACACACCAATAGCACCACGCCCGGTGGAGCGTACCTTGCTCTCTTCAAACGATATAGCCCTGCCACTCTTAACACCCATCATGATGTAACTGTTACCATCGGTGAGTGATGCCTCCAGCAGTTGGTCGCCATCCTGAATGGTAATGGCATTAACACCGCTCTGGCGCGGACGGCTGAAGTCTTCCAGCGCTGTCTTCTTGATTATCCCTCTTTTGGTACACAACACTATAAACCTGCCCTGCAGCGACTCTTTATCCTCCAGCTTGGCTATATCTATTACTGTACGTATTTTATCGTCAGGTGGTATCTGTATCAGGTTTTGAATGGCCCTGCCCTTTGCATTCCTGTCTGTCTCCGGTATTTCATATACCTTCAACCAGTAGCAACGCCCTTTTTCAGTAAAGAACAGGAGCGTATGGTGAGTAGACGCAACAAACAGGTGCTCTATATAATCCTCCTGTCGTGTGCTGCCACCCCTGGCTCCTCTGCCTCCTCTGCGCTGGGCACGATATTCCGCAACAGATGTACGCTTGATATAACCTAAGTGGGAAACTGTAATAACAACATCTTCCTCCTCTATCAGGTCTTCAATGCTCATCTCGTTGGCCAGGTACTGTATTTCAGATTTACGCTCGTCACCAAACTTCTTCTGCACATCCAGCAGTTCGTCTTTGATGATCTGGTAACGTAAGTCTTCATTGCCCAATATTTCTTTCAGGTGCGCTATCTGCTTCATTATCTCAGCATGCTCTTCACGTATCTTATCGCGCTCCATGCCTGTCAGGCGTTGCAGCCTCAGCTCCAACACGGCTTTAGCCTGTATCTCGCTCATGCCGAATTTCTCTATCAGCCCTGTCTTAGCCTCATCAGGATTTACAGAACCGCGAATCAATGCGATCACTTCGTCCAGGTGGTCCAGCGCTATCAGGTAGCCTTCCAGTATATGGGCACGTTTCTCAGCTTCACGCAGTTCAAATTGCGTACG
>DATCSV010000044.1:0-9836 GCA_036568285.1 Flavipsychrobacter sp.
GGTTGGATACTCACTAGCATTTTCTACTATACTTCGCGCTACTTTTAATGGAATTTTCGAAAACGATTTTCTCTTATAACTCTTGTTTATTAGAAAAATATCTTGTTTGTGTGTACTCTTATAAATGGTGGATATTATAGACAATGTCTTTTCGCTAAAATTATTATCTAGCAATCGACCGATATAGAAGTTTAGCTTCAATTCCAAAAGGGCCCCATGGTTCCCATTGTATCCTTCTAAAAATGAGGCTAATGTCTTTATAATCTCTTTACTAGGCAACTTGAGACACAATAAATACCTAAACTGATCTGAAAGTGATTTATCTGACAGCAACGTCGCAATCACTCTAATAGATTCAGAATTAAGTTGATTGACATTTACAGCATGTTTAACATACTGTATTAACTTATTCATCTCTTTCTCATCCAAGGAGTTTATGGTTAGCATAAATTCACTCTTCAACTCAGTAATCGTTCTTACTGTCGCCCATACTATAAAAGTTGCGCAAGCAACTATCTTAATATTAGAAGAAGAGGATGAATTAAATTGTTCACGCCACCATCTTATATTTCCAGACTTTAATCTGGCATTACGTAATCTATAGCAAATTGGTATGCTAGTATCAGTTATATCGTTAAATTCTGAATATCTTTCTGATTGAGACCTTATACCAGACGAAATGATAGCTAAAACATTAAAAGCATGATGGTCACCAAAAGTTTTTTGCCCTTCAGATATCAACCTGTTCCAAGGTGTCAAGGTTGTCTTCCACTCTTGCATTGGTGATTCGTGTGCAATAGTAATTAATTTGACATACTCTTGGATTTTTGTATCTATCGGATCTCCATATTTTGTGTTCTTTTCTAGTAGTTCTAATACTGGAATAAAAGCAGTTCGGTCGTCGTACCTTATAAATCCACGCATTAAAACTTCACTAAAGGGTATGCTCTCAAAATAGTAATCGTCAAGGAGTGCTCTTACATAGAAAAAAGGTTTCAGCAATGACGATAATATGAAAATTGGCCCCTTATTTTCTTCTACAGTTACGAATGCTGTATCCAAGCCTAAGACGTAGTTTAGGATCTCTTCTTTATTCTGCTCAATGAATGCGCTATTGTTACTTAATAATATATACTTAAAGATCTCAGCCCTATTTTGCGGATAATCACCCAGTAATTGCTCTAATTCAGCTATTGAATAGCTATGAAATATTTTTATTTTAAATGAATATTCTAGCCATTTTGTTATATCATCCTTTTCCTCTCGAGGCTTATATTTTTCCCATTTTTCTTTTAAAGCACTTACGGGATATGAATTGTTCTTTATCGCATGTGTTAATTCTAAACAATAATCAGACTTAGGAAATGTTGCGAGTTTACGTAAACAAGCATCAATAAATTCTTCTAAACCGCAGTCTTTTGACAAGATAACTTGTTCAATATTTACAAGATGCTGAGATTGATTAACTAAACGATTTGTTTCAATTCGTTTTGTAATTATGTCTATAACTGGTTTTTGCAAAATTGGTGTTTGTGCAAAAACAAAATCAGATAATAAATAACTTGAAATAATTAATGGGTAGTTTGTATGTTTATAATTTTCATCCTGATTGAGTTCCCCTAATTTGTAGTTCAATAATGGTAGTTCACCCCTGTCAAAACATCCAGCAAAAAAGCGAACGACATTTTGCCAGTAATAATTGTGTGTTAAGGCATCAAACCTTTCCGGCTTTGTACCTGATTTTTCATAACCTGCCGGAGTATAGGGTGATGTATTGTATAAATATTTTGCACAAAAGTATTCACGCAACGGCTGTACTTCAAATTCAAAATAGCCCTGAATTCGAGATACCAATGCACAAACTCGTTCGTTTACAACAGTAAAAAGTGTGTCGGCTAAATCAGTTTTATGCCCTTCTTTTATCAAATATTGTTTTAACCTGTCTTTTAACTGTTCAATATCTATTCTTCCGTTAGAGTTGCTAAGCTCTGCCTCTGAGTGCAATACCCATGCTAAGTACTGATGGATATTGATTATTAAGTCACGATTATTTCTTATGTCAATATTTTTTTCAGATTCCCTATTGAAAAATAAGTCAATATAGCTATCGTATAAAGCAGTTCTTTTATTTGGCAAGGATTCACCTCTAGTATTTAATAGGCTTAATAATATTGCAAGTTGCATTGGTGTCTTTGCCAAATCCTTCATGTGAGGAAGTTCAAGCTTTTCATTTACTATGGTGCGTATTGCCGTAGCATCACGCTCGTTCATACGTCGAGACAGAATCCATTTTTCAACGTATTGGGACGTTATAATAGGATTTACATCCATTAATTCCAAGTGAGGGTATTCTTCATTCGAGAAGCCTGAAACGTTGGTTATTGCTGCTGGCCTACTAGTGATTATCGTTTGGATAGACTTTGAATTTTCACTGAGTCTGTTTAGTCCTTTTTGAATAAGCTGTACAATTTCTTCTCTAATTTTAAAGTCTGCAATTTCATCAAATCCATCAAATACAAATAACAAATGACTGCCTCGAAATATTGCAAGAAGGTCTGAAGATGTGAGATCAAATATCTGAGAGTGAAATATTATGTGTAAACGAAGAAATTGTTCTAAAGATTTGCCCCAATTTTCACTGAAAATTTGCTCGTTAATGATACTGCTGTAAGGGTTTTTTTGAGATACCCATGTTGCTAAATCACGAAGATCAATTTTAAATGGTAATCTAATAGGTGTCTCAATAATATGCTGGGGTATTTTTTGAATTTCAATATTTTTAGATAATAGTCTTGCACGATGTATTTGACAAACATATTGAGTAATTGTTGACTTGCCTTGCCCAGGCCCGCCTTCAACTATGACCTTGTCAAGATGTCGTTGGGCAAATTCACTCAATAATAACGAAGCACCACCTAGGTATCCTGAATCATGATTCCTATTTACTAACATGGATAAGTTTTCGGAATTAATGAAAAACCTTCCCTTTATTAATCTATCTCCGTATGTAATAACCTCATGTCTATACATGTTAAATTCTTTCATTCGTATAGGTACGTCCACAAACAAATCAAATAGGTTATTTTGAAGTTCTATTTGTTTAAACTTTACTTCATTGTCTATCTCATATTGGTCAACCAAATATGCTCTGACTACGGATTCCCGTTTGTCTCTATTTTCATCTGCATGATGAAATACAATGGAATTTAATACGTCTTGCCCATGCAATATCTGTGGATAAGACCATTTTAAATCTATTTGCCCATCCAGCCGTCTAGCTATATCGTCTCTCCAGTAACATTGAGAATTAATTGGTATATATTGTCTTAACAATTTATCAATCTTGTCTATCGACCCCGTCTCAGGTATTGACGTTCCCTTTACATTTGTTAATAAGATGTAGGATTTCGCACCTTTCGGTATTAAGCTGATTATTTTGGGTAATTCCTCCTCAAGAATACCTATAAGCCATTTGTGTGGTTCTTTGATCTTATGCGGCTCTCGGACAAATTTTACCTGAAATACGATAAATTCTTTTTGCTTCGTATCATTGAGAATCATAGCAAGAGAATCCCTACCACCATCTTTCTGACCAACATTTAGAACTTGAACATGGGGAAATTCTTTTATCAATAATGCTTGGCAGAATTGTTGAAATGTTTCAGGGTTAAGGTTTTCAAATAAATAATCCATATTGTTTATTTTTTGCATTCAATATAGTAATAGCGTGTGTTATACATTAAAGATATGCTAACTGCGGCATCTTCACAACCGGGAAAAACACCCTATTTTTTTAAATTATATAGTATTATATTCCCCGCAATGGCTGTTTGGGTGCTTTTGGGGCAGTGTCTAAATGCTCAGGAGATTACTACGTCGCTGCGCTCCTCATAATGACAGCCTTGATGGGGCTGGTATTTCCATGTAAACGCGAGACTGTTTCATTCTTCGCAGTGACCCCGCACGAGCGGGGCAGGCAATTGGTAAGCATAATCAGGTATAGGAATGCTATCAAGCTGTACAGATTGCTTCGTCGTACCTCCTCGCAAACACCGATATTTTGTGGTCATCAAGGCCTACAGCCTGGCAGCACAGTAGTACGTAGCGTAATCGGAGACACCACCGAGGCATGTGCTGTAACATGCACTCGGGCTCTTTTTCTTTGTTACTTTCTTTTGGAGAAGCAAAAGAAAGTAAGGCAAGGCGAGTAGAGAACCGAAAAGCTAAGAATATATCTACGTAGTCCATTAGTGTTGCTGGTCTTTTATCCATATAAACGTGAGACTGCTTCGTGCCTCGCAGTGACGTGTTGAGGGAGGGTGTTACTGATTACCTGTGTTATTGTGAGACTGCCACGTGCCTCGCAGTGACCCCGCACGAGCGGGGCAGGCGCGGGAGAGTGTGTTATCGTGAGATGGCGGGCTACGATGTACGCTTGTAAAACAACGAGTTCTCGATAGCACTTACCGATTGCAGCATATCAGGACTTAAAACCATAGCATCTACCGGCATTTTCAACTCTTCGTTTTCCAGTGCATTGCTGATGGCGGTGCGCAATGCAAACTGTGACTCTTCAGAAACTACGGACATGACTATACCCAACACAATAGACGTTTCATTATTCATCGATTGTGCATATTGGTATGCCTCCTCTATGGTATTCACCAACCTGAAATTGTTGACCAGTTTTTCTATTATCGCCGGGCTCAACGGTGTGTTTGGAGTGCCGATAAGTACCCGGGTCTTTTCCTGTATCTCAATGCTTGTTATGTGTTGCAGGTTTCTTTCTAATACGAACATGTTTTTTTGACCATGGTTGATAACAATCCGTCCTATGCCTTGTGCTCTGCACATATCAATAACATCCCGGGTGCCCATTGAGATATATTCAGTCGACTGGTTAAGCCATGCTAACAGGGCCTGTTCATCTGTAAAGGCGGCAAGAGTACGCAATCCATCCTGGTCAAATATCCCCCCAATTGTCAGTTCTCCTCCTTCTTCAACGGTGTACCATTCCGTTCGCGCATTTGCATTTCCACGCGATAGCAACAAGAGGAAGCCATTGCCGTTTTCAATTTCGTCTACCACGGCTTTATAGTTCTGGTCCGACTGGTGGCTGGCCCATATATCAAGAAGGTATATCAGCCGAGTATTTTCCGGGTTCTTCTTTTCTATTGACTGATTGGAATCTGCTTGCTTGCCGCCGCCAAACAACTTTTTGAGAAAATTCATAATATGGGCTTTCAGTTTTGTGGCAAATTTAATAATTACCGTTGGTGATATAAACAAGAGACAGTCTGCAATTATAAGCCCGCATTCTGCCATGATAAGGGGGAAGGGTGAAGCTCCTATATATATGCCATCGAAGCATGCAGCTTGGCAGCACAGTAGTAATATGTACAATCGGAGACACAACCGAGGCATCAGGTGTAACATGCCTGCCCCGCCTGGGCGGCGGCACTCGGCCTCTTTTTCTTTGCTTCGTTTCTTTTGGAGGGGCAACAAGCGAAGCGACTCATTGAGGCAATTGGAAAATAATAATGAGCGAAATAAAAGAAATGAAGGGAAGCTAGGTACGGTTGTCAATGATCATGTCTATCGGGCAGCACATATATGCTCAGGGGATTATCACGTCGCTGCGCTCCTCATAATGACGGCCTTGATGGGGCAATCTTTTAATCACCAATTAACTCGAAAATTAGTATATTTGTTGTTATAAGCTATGCCAGCTACGCGGCACCAAACCATCATATATGAAACCCCGCCCCACATCATTCGCCATCCCCATTCTTTTTAATCCTGTAACCGAACGTAACATTACGGATATGGCCTGTAAGCTGCCTGTAACCGAACGTAACATTATGAACATTTCACCCGCAACAAAACGTAACAAATCAGACATTGCACCCGTAACCGTTTGCAACATTTCAGAACTAAAAAGAACCAAACCCCCATGCATGACAGAACCCATCAACTATAAACCATTGAAAATGAACACCAGCCCGCAACCGAAAAACATGATTTTCGAAACACATCAAAAACCCGTAACCAAACGCAACAAAAGAGAACTATGGAGAACCAACTCGCATGTCTTCCCATGGGGAGATAGAGGGGCTTCTCGCGCCGGACAAAAAACACCAAATCCGGCAACCCTTCGGCAACACTTTGTTCACACAGCAACATATGACAACAACTTAGCAAAGCGGTCTCAACGAAACCAATGAAAAGACATCTATTATTGAGTTAACTGAACACAATTATGCATTACAGATTGCTTCGTCGTACCTCCTCGCAAACACCTATAATTTACGGGCATCAAGGCTCTGTTTCCTGGCAGTACAGTAGCACTCAATACAATCGGAGACACAACCGAGGCATGAGTTGTAACATGCCTGCCCCGCCTGGGCGGCGGCACTCGGTGTCTTTTTCTTTGAACTCTCCTCCTGTTTTTAGGAGGAGTACCCGTAGGGGGAGGTGGTTACACTTTTGGACAAGCAACAAGCGCAGCGACTCATTGAGGCAACTGAAAAGACATAATGAACGAGATAAAAGAAATGAAGAAAAGCTGAGTAGCGATTCAAAGCTAAAAATCAAGTATGAAGCATATTAGTAATCCAATGAATGAGTTTTATTTCCGTTTTCCGGCATCAAAACGGAACAAAATTTTGACTTAACTTGCACCTATGGGACAATACAGCATAGGCGAAGCTATACAGATGCTGATGCAGAAATCGGGCTGGAAACCCAAAGCCACCGAAATACGCATCAGGCAAGAGTGGGAGCACATAGCAGGCAAAACCATTGCCAAGTACACCCGCGAGCTGAAAGTATTCAACGGCACCCTGACTATCTACACAGACGTAGCCCCGCTAAAACAGGAACTGAACCTGGGCAAGCAGCAACTGATACAAACCATCAACGAGTACCTGGGCGACACCGCCATTACAGAAATCATCGTTAAATAACCATACTATGGCAGACGTAGATACTTCCAAATACAATATCAACCTGGACATCAGGCACGGCCACCAGGAGTTAATAGACATCCCTGAAATAGTTGATGCCTGCAAAGAAAAATGGTGGAACCAGACCCTCACACAAGTCAACGACAGCGTGGTGCGCATCGGTATCATCGAAGGGGAATTCCACTGGCACAAGCATGATAACGATGACGAGTTCTTTTATGTAGTAGAAGGTACGTTGTACATAGATATTGAGGAAGAAGGCGGCCCAACTATAGAATTGGGTCCCAAACAAGGTGTCACTATCTCCAAAGGTATGATGCACCGCCCCCGGGCACCCAAAAGGGTAGTAATGCTGATGGTAGAAACCGCGAATATTGTACCTACGGGAGATTAGAGGATATCCGTCAGCTTACTGAGGCAATCTACCTCGTAAGTGAGCTTGTGCCCGTGTGTAAGTTTTGCGGGATTGTAATATACATGGTCCCAGCCTGCATCTTTAGCGCCCAGCACATCTACTTCCAGTGCGTCGCCTATCATGATGCAGTCGTCAAGCGTAGCGCCGGTAGCCGTCAGGGCATAATCGAAGATGCCGGGATGCGGTTTCATCGAATGGCCGCGTTCTGACGTGATGATCTCCGTAAAGTAGCCGCTGATGCCTGAGTATTGCAGCTTCATGCGTTGAGTCAGGTCAAAGCCGTTGGTGATGAGGTGCAGTGTATATCGTTCTTTGCAATGGTCCAGTACTTCTTTGGCGTAAGGCAGCAGTTGTGTTTGTGTGGGTAGTATCTCCAGGTAAGCGCTGCTCAGTTCATGCGCCAGGGTCACATCGGCTATCTTAAAATCCAGCAGGGTCAGCCAGAAGCGTTTCCACCTCAGGTCTTCCCGCCGTATGGTACCCTTGCGGAATTTGTCCCAGAGTTCTTGGTTGTGGGCATTGTATATTTCTATGAAAGAATCGAAATCTGCGACGCCCGTTTCGTCCAGCTTATACTCGCGGTACAGCCTTTCTATGGTATTGGCCGAGTTCCGGTCAAAGTCCCAAAGGGTATGATCGAGGTCAAAAAAGATATGTTTATACTGTTTGCCCATGTACGGTTGTCAAAGTTAGCCCATTGCCTGTAAAAAGTCAGAGCCGCCCCGTGAGACGAGGCAGCTCTTATATATTTGACAGGTAAACGAAACTATTTTTTACGATAGTATATCTTATCGTCCATGAACTCGGTAATAGACTGCAGTGCAGGATTAGCCATACGTTCGTAGATGCGTGATATCTCTATCTGTTCTTTGTTCTCGTGTATTTCTTCCAGGTTGTCAGTATGACTGCTGAACTCGTCCAGTTTGCGGTGCAGTTCCTCTTTCATAGTTACTGCTATCTGGTTAGCGCGTTTAGACATCACCACTATAGACTCATACAGGTTGCCTGTTTTTGCCTTGATGATCATGTTGTCGCGGGTTTCCACCAGCGGGTTAACGGCTGCCATAGCCCTTTTGTTACTGCTGCTGCTCATTTCTTAGTTTTTTAATATTGTTGTTTGCCTGCAGGAAGTATTTATTCCCGTCAGTTATGTATTTCGATTTGGGGTGTTCTTCTTTCAGTTCGCGGTAGGCGTTCAGCGCATTGGCATAACGCTCTTCCTGTTTGCTCTTTATGCTGATCTTAGCGTATTCGTACCAGGCTTTCATGATCATGTACTGGTACATATCTGCATGAGGCGAGCCGGGATATTCCAGCAGCACTTCCTGGTAAGCTACACTGGCTGCTTTGTAATGCCCGATGTTATAATATAGCTTGGCTGCATCAGCATCCTTTATTTCCAGCTTACGGCGGCACTGGTCAATTATCTTATTGGCTTCAGCCGCATACTTACTTTGCGGGTAGGCATTAAGGAAGGTCTGTAATGCGCCCACTGTTTTTTCAGTATAAGCCTGGTCCAGCGATGGTTTGGGAGATTCTTTGAACAAGCAGTACGAGTGCATGTACTCACATTCTTCCGCATCCTTACTCTTCGGGAAAAACTCCGCGAAATTCTTAAAGTGGTAAGACGCTGAAAGGTAATCCTTCATGTAATAGAAGGTATATGTATAGCGGTAATACAGAGGCTCATAGTTACGGGTGTTTTTCATCACCGGTATCAGGCTTTCGTATACAGCGTTTGCCTGGGGGTATTTCTTCTGGTCGTAGTATTTATTAGCTCTTTCCAGTTTGTAGTTCACATCGTTACTTTTCACGACGCTTTCATACCCCTTGCAAGAAGACAAGAGGACTGCTATAGTCATGAAGAACAAAAGATTGCGTGCAGAAATAGCCATAATAAGAGGTGCAAAGCTAATATATTTCCTGATGCTAACCATCAACAGGCTGTAAAACTCTGTTAAAAAGGCGTTTATGTAGAATTGGATTGACAACTAACAGGCTATCCACATCTATCCACAGGATGTTAACATCGCTATTTGGGGCATATCGACAAGAAGGGCTTGAAATCCTCTCCTATAAAGGTTTTGAGGTATATATGACGTTGTGGAAAAATATGTATTTCCCATTTCGTGGCTAATTGTGGTAAAATGTGTTATTTTGTGTCTAAAGTCATTGATTTCTATAGTTTTTAAAGGGTAAAATGCTCAACCTCCTCGGTGAATATGAAATATCGGTAGATGCCAAAGGCCGCTTTTTGCTGCCCGCATCGTTCCGTAAGCAACTGCCGGAAGGCAGCGGGGAGCAGTTTGTCATTAACCGTGGGTTCGAAAATTGCCTGGTATTGTATCCCATGCAAACCTGGAACAAGATTTCAGCCGAGGTAGATAAGCTCAATGATTTTAAGCCAAAGGTGCGGGAGTTTAAAAGGTTGTTCCGCAACGGGGCTACGGTAGTGG
>DATCSV010000045.1:0-8388 GCA_036568285.1 Flavipsychrobacter sp.
CCAACGGTCCTGACCAGCTCCAGGTTACACCCGCTGAGTCAGCCGTGGCAAAAAGTTTGAGCGTGTCCCCCTCACATATGGGCGAGTTGTTGGTTGTAGTGACCACCGGAGCATTAGGGTCATTTAGTATCACTGTGCCAATGCTGTCAGATGTACAATTGTTTTGTGTAATGGTTAAGCCTGTGTATATGCCTGCACTCAGCCCGGTTATGGTAAGTGTGCCCGTGCTGTTGGTACTGATGGCCTGCGGAGCCTGGGCAACAGCATTATGTTTGAAGGCAACGGTGTAGGTAGTATTATTCTTCAGTCCCAACAAACTGATAGCACCCTCGCTGCCGCCGCATGTGGTAGGGTGTATGTAATTGTAGGTGTTGATAATGGGCACATCATGCACTGTAACAATGGTTGTGTCGGGCAGTGATACGCAGTTGTTGACGGTTGCAGTTACTATGTAATTACCTGTATTAGGTGTATCCACATTAGCAATGCCTGTGTTTTGTGTACTGGCGCTGAAACTGAGCGGCCCTGTCCAACTGTAGGTTGCTCCTGCGACATTAGAAGCATTCAGTATTAATGAATCACCTGTGCACAAGGGACTGTTACTGCCCGCAACCGGTGTTGCAGGTGTTGGGTGTACAATTACTGTCGTTGTATCAGCTATAGAAGTACAGTTGTTCTTTGTTGCTGTAAGGACATAATTTCCTGACTGAGTAGGGGTACCATTTGTGATAACGGGGTTCTGGGACGTGTTGCTGTAACTTAGGGGTCCTGACCAACTCCATGTTACCCCTGCCGAGTCGGCAGTGGCAAATAGCTTGAGCGTGTCCCCCTCACATATAGGCGAGTTGTTCGAGGCATCTACCATAGGCGCGTTGGGGTCTGTTAGTGTAATCGTATTGATGTTATCTGAGGAGCAGTTGTTTTGTGTAACGGTAACACCGGTGTAGATACCCGCGCTAAGCCCACTAATGACAAGCTCGCCCGCGCCATCGGTACTGATGGCCTGGGGAGTCTGGACAATATTGTTGTGTTTGAAGTTAACTGTATATACTGTATTGTTTTTCAATCCGGACAGGCCTATTGTGCCCTGGCTGCCACCGCACGTAGTAGGATGAGTGTATGTATAGGTGTCAATACGGGGTACATCATACACAATAACGACATCGGTGTCCGGCAACGATACACAATTGTTTACTGTGGCAGTAACTATGTAGTATCCTGAATGTGATGTGTCAACGTTATCTATGCCTGTATTCTGCCTGGTGCTGCTGAATGATAGTGGCCCGGTCCAGTTATACGTTGCACCGGAGACGCTGGAAGCATTTAGCACTAATGATCCTCCTGCGCACAAAGGACTATTACTCTCGGCATTCGGTGTTGCAGGTGTTGGGTGTACAATTACCAGGGCAGAGTCAGATAACGATGTGCAATTGTTTTTGCTTGCAGTTAATACATAAGCTCCCGACTGCGGAGGCTGTGAATTGGGAATGACCGGGTTTTGAACATTGCTGCTGAAACTCAATGGTCCGGTCCAACTCCAGCTAACACCGGCAGAGTCGGCACTGGCAAATAGTTTCAGCGCATCGCTTTCGCACAATGGCGAGTTGCTTGTTGCGCTGACTATAGGGGCTTTTGGGTCTTCAAGTATTACAGAGTCTATGGTATTGGACACACAATTGTTTGTTGCGGTTGCAGTGATGCTGCCATATACCGCCGCGTCAAGCGCAGTTATTACGATTTCACCGGAAGTATTTGCAGAGAGGTTACGGGGTGTTTGAGAGATGCTGTTCCTTTTGAAATTGACTGTATAAGACGCGCCGGCAGATAAGCCGATTATATGAATAGAGCCATCAGTGCCCGTGCAGGTTGTAGGATTATGAAATGTATCGAGTGTTATCGCGGGTGGCGTGGGGTCGGCCAGTACGAGCGTTGTAATAGGCACAGATGCGCATCCGCTTGCGGCGGTTATGGTCAGGTTGCTGTATGCGCCAGCCGACAAATTGGAAATAATGATCTTACCAGCCGTGTCCGACGAGAGTGATAATGGAGTAACCGGTGTGGCATTTTTATCAAAATTCACAGTAAATGACGTGCTGGCTGTTAATCCTGTTAGCGTGATACTACCGTCGGATCCGCCACAGGTGGAGGGGTGTACAATGGAGGATCCTCCTATTACCGGTGCCGGTGTTGTGTTAATATTGACAAACGTTGTATCCGGAGAAGAGATACAGGAGTCAATCGTGGCAATGACAATATATGCACCCGACATGGACGACTGGGTGTTGGTAACAGAGGGGTTTTGCAATGTGGAACTGAAACCGCCCGGGCCTGTCCAGCTAAATGTTGCATTACTGATATTTCCTGCGCTTAACTGCAAGATATTGCCGGTGCATAATGGGCCATTATTGGAGGCTGTTGGTGTAGTTGGCGTTGGTTTTACTATTACACTTGTAGATACTGCTACAGAACTGCATCCATCGATGGTTGTGTGTACATTGTATGTTCCCTGTTCATCTACAGTAGCATTAGCTAACACGGGGTTTTGATCAGATGAACTGAAGCTGCTAGGCCCTGTCCACGTGTACGTTGCACCAGTCACCGTAGAAGCGGATAATTTAATTGTATCACCCTCGCAAACAGGTGTGTTGTTAGAGGGAGTGGGAGCTGAGGGTAGTTGCTTCACATATACAGCTTCGGTATCTGCCGGCGACGTACACCCGTTAACTGTAACAGAAACAGCATATACTCCTGACATCGTAGTATCGGAAGGGAACCGGGTTGCGTTTTGCTGGTTGGCGCTATAACTACCGGGGCCTGTCCAGTTGTACGTTGCGCCTGGTGTAGTTGTAGCTGCGAGCGACAGGGTGTCTCCTGAGCATACCGGACTATTGCTTGATGCAACGGGAGCCGCCGGTACTGCAAATACATCCACCAGCACGGTGTCGGCCTGCGATGCGCAATTATTTTTCGTAGCGGTCACTACATAGGCACCGGTATGTGCCACAGTTGAATTTACTACTACCGGGTTCTGGGCTGAGGAGCTAAAACTCAGTGGACCTGACCAGGAGTAAGTTGCGCCGGATGAATCTGCGGAGGCAAAAAGCAATATTGTGTCGCCAACGCAAAGGGGGCTGTTACCTGATGCTGATACTATTGGTGCCGTTGGGTCTGTAAGTACTACATTTGCTGCCATTGCAGAGGTACACCCGCTTAGTGTGACTCTTGTTTGCGAATAGGTCCCCGCTGAAAGTCCGGGGATGGTCAGTACACCGCTGCCGTTTGCAGATATGTTGGCGGGAGATTGCGGTGTCCCGTTTTTGCTGTAGTTAACAATGTAGAGTGTAGAAGGTTTCAGCCCTGATAGGATAATCGTTCCCTGGCTGCCGCCGCAGGTTATTGGATTGCTGCCTGCTATCGTGCTGATTACAGGTATATAATTGATAACGACTGTGGTAGTATCGGGCAATGACAAACAACCGTTGATTGTAGAGCTGGCACGGACAACATATTTACCAGCCTTCGAAGTATCGGCGGCGATGATTGATGGGTTCTGCAATGTTGAGCTGAAGCTGGCCGGCCCCGACCATATATATGTAGCGTTAGCAACATTCGTAGCGCTGAGGTTGAGTGTACTGCCTGCGCATAGTGCTCCGTTATTGGTTGCCGTCGGTTTGGCCGGCCGGGGCTTAACACTAACGACAGTTGTATCCGGACGGGATGTACAATGAAGTTTGCTTGATTTCAGAATGTAGTTGCCTGCGGCTGATGACAGTACATTGGTCACCACCGGGTTTTGTAGCGTCGAAGTAAATCCGCCCGGGCCTGTCCACCGATAGCCGTATCCTGAAGGTGCGTTTGTAGCGAATAGTTTTAAGGAGTCGCCTTCACACACAGCGCTGTTGCTGGTAGCTTGTAATGTATCGAACCGTATATCCAACACATTTACCGTCACTGTGTCGCTGTTTTTAGAGCAATACTGCGTAGCGCTGTTCGTTACCCGGTACTGGGTATTGACTGTTGGCCATGCGAATGGCTCTTTACAAGTGGTGCAACTTAGTGATGTAATACCTGAACCTCCTGACAAGGCCGACCAGGTAAATACAGATCCTCCCACGGCTGTTAGTTTCACAGTATCACCGTAACATAACGTTGTGTCTTTTACTATGTCAGTAATAGGCCAGATGTAAATAGGCAATACGAATGTTTGTGAAATGAGTGCGCCCGGCGATGCGCAGGTGGAATCTTTTACCGTAACGGTAAATACCCTCAGGCCGGTATCGAGCGTACCGGGTGTCCACGAAAAACAACCCCTGATGGAATCAGTACCCTGTCCTGTGTATGTTACACTGGAGTTGGGGGCTGAAGCATTATGATTATCACTTGCTTTTAGTTTTGCCGCAGTATCTGTCGACTTCATATCGAAGCAGAAGCTCATACCCACGCCGGCGCAGGCTTGTATTTTACCGTTTATAAGGGTGGCACCCGATATAGTGCTGGAAACTGTATTGACGATTGGCCCCGGTACACTGCAGTTGATCACATAAACCTGTATATCCCGCATAACAGTACCTATCAGTACGCCATTTCGGTATTCTTTTATCCGCGTAGTCAGCGTTGCAGCTCCGAGCTGCGATGGTGTAAAAGTCATCTGGCCGGTTGTTGTGTCCAGCGCAAATGAATTGTTTGTTTGAAGTGGGTTGGTGGTGGTGTTGAAGGCAGGCGAGGCTGAAGCAAAGTTAATATTTGTGGTAGTCATCGGGCAACCGCCTGTTGTATGCTGCGGCCTTGACATCTCGAATACCAATGAGTCAGAATTGGGGTCGACACCACCGTTATTATAGGTATAGTTTTGGTTGATACATACAGATGGTACGGGCTTCACCGAGAAGTATGGTGAGGAGTTGCCTTGTGCAGCCACATTATTCAATGTTGCTTCCACATAAAGGGATGTTGAGCCTGCGTTTACCAGGTTCACACTGGGATTACGGGCAGCGAGCTGTACGCTGAATTTCCAGGCATTACAGCGTGAGGGTAGGGTTACCGTAGCGGTGTACCACCATTCCTGGTAGCCGGGCATAACAGAGGTGCTGCTGCTGCACCTGGTACCCACGCCTGCACACCCTGTGCTTACGGGACTACCGTTTGCAGAACTGTCCGGCAGCTTTGTGATACGGTTCATATATACCGTGCTGTTATAAAAACTGCAGGAATTTGTGATGCATAATATTACTGAGTTATTGCCCGGAGCACCGGCGCCTGAACAGTCTCTGTAGAACTTAAAATACACCCTGTAGGTAGAGTCGCTTACCCACTCGTACGAAATCTCTCCTCCCGCAGCGTGGGTGGCTTTGGCTGTATTAGAAAAAAATGCTGACAGTAACAGTACTGTGAGCAATAGCAAGGTTTGTTTGTTCATTTATCCAACTATGCCATGGCTTACAGGCACAGTACCTTACAAGATACACACCTTATTTTTTTTATTACAGTGTGAAAACACCCTTACCCTTTAAATTATATGGTTTTTAATCTTATGGATATATGCTCTGTTATTTTAATTCGATTTGTGTCAGACAAATATTTTTCAACAAAATTTGTTATTTAGTTGTTAACGGGTGTATATTTACAATTAGACAGGCATGGACCTACGCCTGGTGCACATATAAATTATAAGAGAGATGAATTCCGGCCGGGAGGCCAGGATGTTTTATTGTGCATATTAAAAAACAAAATGTATATGAGGGTTTTATTGGTTTCGCTATTGGCGCTCACAGTAGGTTTCACCGCCTGCACAAAATTGAAACAAGCATTTAACATCACCATTACAGTTCCTTACGATGATGTGGTGACCGTTGCCGGAATACCGGGTGACCCACACGTGGGTTCGGGGTTAAAGGAGTCCTTGCCTGTAATCTCTATACCAACGAATTCCGAGGAAATATTGGAGGACAATGAAACAGCGGTTGACCTGGTAACCAGCGTAAAGCTGTCTAAACTGTCGGTGGACATGTTGTTGCCCACTAACCAGGATTTCGGTGTTATGGACTCAGTTTGGATATACCTATCGGCAAATGGAATACCGGAGCAATTAGCAGCGTACAATTTCAACGTGCCCGACACGGGCCGCACTATCGAATTGACACCTGCAGATGTAAACCTGATGGATGTTTTTGTAGCAGATACTATGAAAGTGCGCATCGAGGCTTTCTTCGTGAAAGACGTATCGCGCTCCAATACCTTGAAGTTTGACATGAAACTGAAGGTGAACGCCGATCTGCTGAACTAAAAATCAGCCATTCAGTCAGGCAGTTTACATATTGTCCTGAAATAAATACAGTTGATAATCAACGGATAAGACAAGCTGTCTTATCCGTTTTTCTTTTTCTGCCAATACTGCTTGTCCGGTCTTTTGGAACAGTTTTTAAGGGATGTATTGTAAGGAGAAAATAATACAAACATGAACCTGAATAATTTTACGATCAAAGCCCAGGAAATGCTGCAGCAGGCGCAGCAACATGCATTTAATCACCAAAGCCCTAATATTGAAACAGCGCATCTGCTGAAGGCGTTGCTGGAAGACAAGGAAGGGCCGATATCCTATTTGCTGAAGAAAAATGATGTTAACACTGTATTGGTGGACGGTAAGCTGAATGAAGCTATAGAAAAGCTTCCAAAGGTTACCACAGGGGAACCGGCACAAACTGTTAGCCGGGAGGTTAATAACGCGATACTAAAGGCGGGTGCCATACTCAAGCAGTTTGGCGATGAATTTGTGACCCAGGAACACCTGCTGATAGCACTGCTACAGGTAAATGATAATACAGCCAAGATATTGAAAGATGGTGGCCTTACCGAGAAAGGACTGATTGCTGCGATCAAGGAGCTACGCAAAGGCAGCAAGGTGGATTCGCAGACAGCGGGACAGCAGTATAATTCGCTGGACCGCTATGCTAAAAACCTGAACGAACTGGCGCGGGCCGGCAAGCTTGACCCGGTAATAGGCCGCGATGAAGAGATACGCCGTACGTTGCACATCCTCTCGCGCAGGAGCAAGAACAACCCCATACTGGTGGGTGAACCGGGCGTGGGTAAAACAGCCATAATTGAGGGTTTGGCCCATCGTATTATCAATGGTGATGTGCCTGATAACCTGAAATCAAAGATCATATATGCACTGGATATGGGCGCGCTGATGGCAGGTGCCAAGTACCGTGGCGAATTTGAAGAGAGGCTGAAAGCTGTAATAAAAGAAGTCACCGAAAGCGATGGCACCATCATCATGTTTATAGACGAGATACATACGCTGATAGGTGCGGGCGCTATGGAAGGTGCGATGGATGCAGCCAACATACTGAAGCCGGCACTGGCACGTGGCGAGCTGAGGGCAATAGGTGCGACCACATTAAATGAATACCAAAAATACTTTGAAAAAGATAAAGCGCTGGAGCGACGTTTCCAGAAGGTGCTGGTAGATGAGCCAAGCGTAGAGGATGCGATAAGCATATTGCGCGGGTTGAAGGAGCGCTATGAACATCACCACCAGGTGCGTATTAAAGACGAAGCGATTATAGCTGCGGTAGAACTGTCGCACAGGTATGTTACCGACCGTTTCCTACCCGACAAGGCCATAGACCTTATAGATGAAAGCGCGGCCAAGCTAAAGCTGGAGATTAACTCCATGCCCGAAGAGTTGGACGAACTGGAACGTCGCATACGCCAGTTGGAGATTGAGCGAGAGGCCATTAAGCGTGAGAATGATGACAGCAAGTTGCAACAATTGAACCAGGACATAGCTCTTCTGAATGTAGAGCGCGATACCCTGAAAGCTAAATGGCTGGAAGAAAAAGATATAGTAGAGAAGTTGAATGAAGCGAAAGGAGATATTGAAGACCTGAAGCTACAGGCTGAACAGTTGGAACGCGAAGGCGATTATGGCAAGGTAGCAGAGATACGCTATGGAAAAATAAAGGAGCGGGAAGCCGAAGTTGAGCAGTTGAGCAAACAATTGGAAGATATGGGGGCAGAGCGAAAACGCCTGCTAAAGGAAGAAGTGGATGCGGAAGATATTGCTGAGAATGTTGCCAAAGCAACCGGTATACCTGTACAGCGTATGCTGCAGAGCGAACGTGAAAAGCTCCTGAACCTGGAAGAAGAACTGCATAAGCGGGTAATAGGGCAGGATGAAGCGATAGAAGCTGTATCTGATGCTATACGCAGGGGCAGGGCAGGGCTGCAGGACCCCCGCAGGCCGATAGGTTCCTTCATATTCCTGGGTACTACGGGCGTAGGTAAAACAGAACTGGCTAAAGCACTGGCTGAGGTACTGTTTGACGACGACAGCATGATGACCCGTATAGATATGAGTGAATACCAGGAGAAGCACAGCGTAAG
>DATCSV010000046.1:0-4944 GCA_036568285.1 Flavipsychrobacter sp.
GGTCCGCCGCTGTTGTTTACCAATATATGTACGGTATTGTCGGCCACAAAGGCATTTACCACCTCCCTCACCTGCTCCGGCTTACTGAAATCGGCTACCAGGTAGCCATGTACCTGTCCCTTAGAGCTGTCCAGTTTGCCGATGGCCTCTTTCAAAGCCACTTCGTTACGGGCTATTAATGTACAGCTGGCACCCAATGCTGCCAACTCAGCCGCACTGGCAAAACCAATGCCCTGCGTACTACCGGCCACCAAAGCCCTTTTACCCACCAGGTTCAAATCCATATCTATTGTATTAAGCAGCTAAGGTAAGAATTGAGGGGGAGAGTGGGAAATGGAGCATCTATAATGCCATGTCTCCAAAGTTAAAGAAACCCGTTTTTATCCGGGTTTCTTATAATACTCTTGCTGTAAGGCTGAAGCTATGCAAGCACGCCTACGCTATTCAATCACAATACGCTTGTTGATTACAGCACTGTCTGTTAAGACCCTTAGCAGGTACACTCCCTTTGCTGCATTGCCCACCGAAATAACTTCATTGTCAGTATATATCTGCCTGGATATAACCATCCTGCCCGTTACATCGTACAATGTTACCCATGCATTTTCCAACTGCAGATCGCTTAAGGAAACTGTAAATGTACCGTTATTAGGATTGGGATATACGCTAACAGCATCCTGCATATCGACATTATTAATTCCGGTTGCTGTATGCAGAGTGTCGCATTTCCATGCAGAATAATAGCTGCCGCATTTGCCTCTTACACAAACATCATAAGTAGTATTTGCGGTTAAGCCATTTACAATCACAACATTGTTGGACGTGGTGCTTACTGTAGTCGGCGGCGTTGATGGATGTGGTGCCACATAGTACTCATAGGTTGTAGCACCGGCAACTGTGCCCCACCAGACAACCGCCCCGGTTGCAGATACCTGGTTGACGATAACATAGCCGGGTGCACCACAAGGCATAGTTACCGTATCACATACCCATGCCGATAAGAAGGGCGAAGACTGGCATTTTGTTCGCACACAGAAAATATACTTTTCCCCGCCTGTAAGGCCGGTTAGATTCACAGAAGAGGCCGTAGTCACAACACCCATCGACGGAGGGTTGGACGAGAGGGGTACAATGTAATATTCGTAGCCGGCAGCTCCCGACACTGCAGCCCATGTTGCCGTTGCATTATTTGGCGATGTTGCAACAACATTCAATGAGGCGGGTTGCAGGCATGGCGGTGGTGGAGATACCGTTTTGCACCCGCCACTGGCTGTTTTAATATTCGTGTAAACTACCTTTCCTTTAGTAGTGTCATCATTATAATCATAAATAGCCGAGTCTATTCCTGGTATGCTGGCCGTACCCCACCAGTCATCTCTGGTAGATCTGTCAATCCTTCCGTTCAGTTTATAGTTATAAAATGTGTTACCTATATAGCAGTTGGAAAACAACCCCACACTATTGAATGAGACGGTACCTGTATAACTGAGATTATCATCTATACCAATACCATTATAAGCTATAGTGTTATAATAAACATTCACGGTACTTACATTATCAATATAAATTGCTGTGGCATTATAGATAAAAGTATTTTCACTAATATAGCTTAATCTTGCTGGTGAGGATGGTGCAAAATAGACTCCGTACATAGTATTTCCCCTGAATGTATTCCGCCTGGAACCAAACTGGCCGCCCGAAGCAGAATACCCGATTGCGTTGTAGTTGAAGTGGTTATCATTAAAATTCCGCAGCCCTTGATTGGTGTTTTCTTCCCTCAATCCAATATAGTTGAATGAGATTTCATTTTCTTTTACATCACTCCTGATGAGTTGATTGCCGGTATCGTAAATCCCGGTATCGTTTTCAGTTATCAGACATTTGTTTACATAAATGTAGTCCGAGTAACTGAACGACGGTACGCTATTGATGTGTATACCAATATTATTACGTTTAAATGTTGAATTAATTATTCGCAGCTTAGCCCCGGTTGTGTAGATCGCCACATCAGCATATGTAAACAGGCAGTACTGTAGTTTACTGGTGTCTACAGATTTAAGGGTAAACCTGATACCTTCCCAAGGATGTAATGCGGGGTTCGCGCTGTTGGAGGTAAACTTAATCGTGTCTGCACCCGTACCTTCAGCCAGTAGTTTGCCATCTACTTGAAAAATAAAAGTACTGTCTACACGAACTTCTACACCCGGCTGTATGGTCAGTACTACTCCCGAATCAACAACCAGGTTGCCGTTAACGATATACGGACTATTGGCCAGCGTCCATGTAGTGTTAGTTGTAATGTTTCCGCTCACAAATGCGGCCTTGACATTGAAGGCAACACTGCATAGCAACAGTAGAATAAGGATTCTTTTCACAGGTAAACGTTTTATCAATGAACGATAGAAAATCTCTGACTAAAGTAGTTCAAATTCAAACATACATATAAATTTATCGTTAATAATAATTTGATTTTAATTGGCGCTATTAACTGGTGGTTAGTATTGCTTCTTTAGCATATGCTTATCCTGATGCTTGACCGGCTCCTAATGATAGCCCATCACCTCCTCCAGTTCCGCTATCATCATAGCCGTAGCGCCCCATATTACGTGGTCGTCATCCAGCAGGTAGGCAGGGGCTTTTATCAGCATTTCGGGGAAGGCGCTGGGGCGTATATGCCTGATGGTTTTACGTTCGGGTGTAAACAGTTCCCTCACAGGTACTTCCAGTATATACTGTACCTCGGCTTCGTTTATGCGACTCTCGGTTATGCTGTGCATATAACCCACGTAAGGATGCACATTAGAATTGCTGACAGGAATATACAATTGCGAGAGCTTGCCCAGTATTTCGATTGATGACGAAGGAATGCCCACCTCCTCAAAGGTTTCCCTTAGGGCAGTCACCTGCAGGCTGGGATCTTCAGGGTCCCGCCTGCCACCGGGGAAGCTTATTTGTCCGCTATGCGGCTTGCCGTCTTCCACGCGCTTTATCAGCATCAGGTTCAGTTCTTCCTCCAGCGGAAACAGCAGTGCCAGCACAGCACTCTCCCTTGCGTCTTCAGGTAGCTCCGGCGGTAGGGGCCTCACACGGCTGGCCATCCTGTTTTGGGCGGCCAGGCCGGGCAAAGGCTGCATCAGCCTCAGCTTCAGTTGCTCTATAATATCTGTGTATTGCAATTATTCGTCTTTGAATCCGCAGGTACGGTGCGTACCATCGCAAAAAGGTTTGTTGCCCGATTGCCCGCAGCGGCACAATGCGGTGGTCTTCTGCTTCACTGTTTCGTTGCCGTGCTTGTCTTTCAGTATAATGTCTCCATGCACCAATAACGGGCCGTTTTTGGTCACCTCTATGCGCGTACTTGCTGCGGCAGGTGGCACATCACTTGCCGCAGCATCATTCCTGTACCAGCTCAGTGCACCCGACGGGCATTTATCCACCTGCGCCATAATAGCATCAGATGTCGCGCCTTCTATTTTCACCCATGGTTTTTCACGAGGGTTAAACACTTCAGGCAGGCCCGTCCAGCATTTTTTTGAGTGGATGCACAGCGCCGGCTTCCATACGACTGTTACATCGCCATTGGTATATTTCTTCGTTATGTTATTTGCGTCCATTGGGTGGTATTAGCTATCGTAATTTAAACAATAGTTTCCATTACCACTCCATCGGCACTTCAAACAATACCAGTTCAGTATCGGCAGTGGCGTCTATGGTTATTTTACCTGTTTCGGTAATGCCCATCGCATCCCGCCTGCTCAGCGTCTGCCCCTCGGTAGTGGCGTTGCCGTCTATCACAAACAGGTACAGGCCATTGCCTTCTTGGTGCAGGTTATACTCCAGGCTTTTACCCGCTTCTATAGTACTGCGGTATATCCATGCGTCCTGGTGTATCTTCATACCCGGGTCTTCATTATCTATGGGCGATACGATTGCCTGCCACTGGTTCACCCTTTCCGCAGCGGGAAACACACGCTGGTCGTAGCGTGGCTCCACGTTCTTTTTATTAGGGAACAGCCATGTCTGCAGCAGGTTCACCGCCTTGTCCTTGTTATGGTTGTACTCGCTGTGAAACACACCTGTGCCGGCGCTCATCACCTGCACCTCGTCAGGATGAATAGCCTGTGTATGCCCCATGCTGTCTTTATGCTCCAATGCGCCATCCAGCACTATGGTTATGATCTCCATATTGTCGTGCGGGTGCTTGCCAAAGCCCATGCCCGGTGCCACTATATCGTCGTTGAGCACGCGCAGCGCGCCAAAGTGTATCCTCGACGGGTCGTGGTAACCCGCAAAGCTGAATGAATGGTGAGCGTTCAGCCATCCGTGGTCGGCATGGCCGCGTGTACCTGCTGCGTGAAATATTGTATTTGCCATTATTGTACTCCTTTGATTGTTATTAATAATTGTAGCTACATTAATTCTTCCACAAAGTTAAGTATTAATATATCCTGCTGCTAATATGCCACCTTATACAACCATTGATAATGTTAATAGTTGCTGCGCCCTTAACGTTAAAAAATATAAATCGCTAATTTGCCCCAAAACAGATACGAAGTAATGAAGAGAGCATACCTGCTTATATTATTGATTTTCTTAGCCTTCGCTAACAGTACAGGCGCAAAAGAGCTGGACACGGTCATCACTAAAGAATCCGGCGGATGGGAATTTGTACAGGTGATAGTAATAGCCAATAAGGATGTGATACTGGAGGGTAGCCTGTACAAGGGCAAGCGGGAAGGCGTGTGGAGCGAGTACTGGCCAAGTAAATACGCAAAGAGCATGACCAGCTACCACGCGGGCAAAAAGCACGGCTTGTATATGGAGATAGATGCAGACGGCGCCCTGCACCTGATAGAGCACTACAAGAACGATAAGCTGCATGGCCCGCGCAGGGAGTACAAGCACCTGGGTCCGATGTTGCTGGAAGAAAACTACGCCAACGGT
>DATCSV010000047.1:0-3160 GCA_036568285.1 Flavipsychrobacter sp.
TAAGACCTCGTCGCTGCTTTCTGCGGCCTGTTCGGCAGGTGCCTACTCGGCAGGTGATGATAGTGAAACAACTGAATACTTCAGGTTGTTTGGCGAGTATATCGGTATCGCCTTCCAGATAAAGGATGACCTGTTCGACTATGGACAGGACAATATTGGCAAACCCACAGGCATCGACATCAAGGAAAAGAAAATGACCCTGCCGCTGATATACACCCTTCAAAAAGCGGACCGCGATATCAAAAGAAAGATTATTTATATAGTAAAAAATCAGAATACCGATAAAGAGAAGGTAGCCGAGGTGATCAATTATGTAAACCAATCAGGGGGAATCGAATATTCCGTAAAAAAAATGAAGGAGTACCAGGCAATGGCACTGGCCATGCTGGATAAATACCCGGACTCGCCCGGGAAAAGCGCGCTGGTCGAACTGGTCAACTATGTGATAGACCGCAAATATTAAGGCATAGCAAAATACATTTCCTCTTAACAGGTTGCACCTGTCATTTTCCGTAATTTTGCCCTCCTCACAGGTTATGGCAACAAAAGAGCAGGCAGCAACATCCAAGGGTTTTATCGAAGTTTCAGGGGCAAGGGTACACAACCTGAAGAATTTAGACGTCAGCATTCCCAAAAATCAACTGGTAGTATTTACCGGCATCAGCGGTTCCGGTAAATCGTCACTGGCGTTCGACACGATATTTGCCGAGGGCCAACGCCGCTACATGGAGAGTTTTGCCGCCTACGCCCGCCAGTTCCTCGGCGACCTGGAACGACCTGATGTAGATAAGATATCAGGCTTATCGCCGGTCATTTCCATCGAGCAGAAAACCACCAACCGTAACCCCCGCTCTACCGTTGGCACCGTTACCGAGGTATACGACTTTATGCGTTTGCTATACGCACGTGCCGCTGAAGCTTACTCGTACAACACCGGTAAAAAAATGGTGCGCTTCAGCGAGGAAGAGATAGTGGCGCATGTCGAAGAAAATTTCACCGACAAAAAGATAGTATTACTGGCACCTATAGTCAGGGGAAGAAAGGGGCACTATCGCGAACTGTTTGAGCAATTCCGTAAACAGGGCTACCTGAAAGTGCGGGTAGACGGCGAGATAATGGAACTGCGCGAGCGCATGCAACTGGACAGGTATAAGATACACGATATAGAACTGGTGATAGACCGGCTGCTGGTCATTCCCGATGCCAGGGCACGCATCAGCCAGAGCATACAAAAGAGCCTGCAAATGGGCAAAGACCTGATGTTCATACTAGACATGGACAATAACACTGTGTCGCAATACAGTAAGCAACTGATGTGTGCAGATACGGGGCTATCCTACGAAGAGCCATCACCCAATACATTTTCCTTCAACTCACCCTACGGTGCCTGCCCGCGATGCAAAGGGCTGGGTAGCGTATACCAGGTGAATATGGATGAGGTATTACCTGACCATACAAAAAGCGTCAGCGATGGCGGCATAGCTCCGCTGGGTGGCGAGCGCGAAGCATGGACCTTTAAGCAGGCTACCATCATCGCCAAAAAGAATAAAATACCGCTGAACAAACCCATCAGCGATATGAACCCCAAACACCTGAACATACTGCTGTACGGCAACGAAGAAGGTGTAATCACCTATGCGGAAAGTGATGAAGTGAACTATGCCGAAACAGTAACGGAACATAATTACGAGGGCATTGTCAATATGCTGCTGCGCTGGTTCAATGAAACTACATCGGAACCCATTCGTGACTGGGCAGAAGCTTATATGCAACTGAACACCTGCCCTGAATGCAACGGTGCCCGCCTGAAAAAGGAAAGCCTATGGTTTAAAATAGATGACAAAAATATATCTGAACTGTCAGAATTGTCATTGCAAAAAATGGCGGACTGGTTTGACGGATTGGAGAAAAGACTGAATAAAAAGCAGCAGGTAATAGCCAAGGATATACTGAAAGAAATACGCGACAGGCTGATGTTTCTGCTGGACGTGGGGCTGCATTATCTTACTATCAACCGCCCTACCCGTACACTGAGCGGTGGCGAATCGCAGCGCATCAGGCTGGCAACGCAGATTGGCTCTCAACTCACCGGCATCACTTATATACTGGATGAGCCGAGCATAGGCCTGCACCAGCGCGATAATCAGCGTCTGATACACGCATTGAAAAACCTGCGCGACGGCGGCAACTCAGTATTGGTAGTAGAGCACGATAAAGATATCATGATGGCAGCTGACCACCTGATAGACATAGGTCCGGCAGCTGGCGTACACGGCGGGCAGATAGTAAGCCAGGGCACACCGGCAGAAGTAGTAAAGACACATACCAAAACAGCCGGCTACCTGAACCGTGAGCTGGAAATAAAAGTGCCGAAAGAGCGGCGCAAAGGCAACGGCAAAGCATTAAAAATAACAGGTGCCTCGGGCAACAACCTGAAGAATGTTTCTGTGTCATTACCGCTTGGCACATTTATATGTGTAACGGGTGTATCGGGCAGCGGCAAGAGTACACTCATTAATGAAACGCTGTACCCACTGCTGGCAAAGCACTGTTATAAAAACTTCAAACAACAGCCCATGCCCTTTAAAAAAATTACAGGGCTGGAGCATATAGATAAAGTAGTAGAAATAGACCAGAGCCCCATAGGCCGCACACCGCGCAGCAATCCCGCTACTTACTGTGGTTTCTTTACCGATGTACGTACGCTGTTTGCACAGGTACCGGAGGCAAAGATCAGGGGTTATAATGCAGGCCGTTTTTCATTCAATGTAAAAGGCGGGCGATGCGAAGAATGTGGTGGTGGCGGTATGCGTGTGATAGAAATGAACTTCCTGCCCGATGTATATGTGCCCTGTGAAAAATGTAACGGCAGGCGCTACAACCGCGAAACCCTGGAGATACGCTATAAAGGAAAATCGATAGCCGATGTGCTGGATATGACCGTAGATGAAGCCGTGGAATTTTTCAAAAACGTACCCTACCTCCACCGCAGGATAAAGACTTTGCAGGATGTAGGCTTAGGCTATGTAACGCTGGGGCAAAGCGCTGTAACACTGAGCGGCGGTGAAGCACAACGTGTGAAACTGGCGACAGAATTATCCAAACGCGATACCGGGCAAACAATATATATCCTTGACGAACCCACCACCGGCCTGCACTT
>DATCSV010000048.1:0-5294 GCA_036568285.1 Flavipsychrobacter sp.
CCCGCCAATGGCGGGCAGTAGAATGTGAGAATAACACGCTAGTTATTGTTATCCAGTTCTTTTATCAACTTCTTATAGTCGCCTGTTGTGGTAGTTGAGTGCTCCTCATCTTCAGCGGTTTCCAGGTGAGAATACATGTCCTCTGAATTACTGGTTTTGGGTATCTTATATACATTCTTAAACCCGACCAGCGACATCTCAATATCCTTGTCTGCTGCGCGCGTAGCATGAAAGTCCCGTATCAGGTCCAACACGTCGAAATCTATATACTCTGTGTCGCTGGCGTCTATTATTACCTTGCTGCCTTCGGGCAATTTCTCCAAAGCCATTTTTATCCCGGCCTTGTTCAGGAAAGACACCTCCTGCGCAAGTTTTATTTCTACCAGCTCGCCTTTGCTGTGGCTCGTCTTGCGGAAGAAGAAGGGTATACGCATATTTTTGTACAGCAGGAACACAATACTTAGGGCCAGGCCGATACCCACACCCTGCAACAGGTCCAGGAACACCACACCGAGAGCAGTGGCCGCATAGGGGACAAACTGCGTCACGCCACCCTCACGCCAGATGTGCCTGATAGATTGAGGATTGCAGAGTTTATACCCCGTAAATATCAGTATAGCTGCCAGGGAAGCTTTAGGTATCAGGTTGAGCACTGTAGGTATCAACGCTACACATACCAGCAACAAACTACCATGTATTATTGTGGATAGTTTCGATTTGGCACCGGCCTGTATGTTGGCGCTGGAACGTACGATAACCGATGTCATAGGCAAGCCACCTATAAGGCCGGCAATCATATTGCCAATACCCTGTGCCCTCAATTCGCGGTTAGTGGGTGTAAAACGTTTCATCGGGTCCATTTTATCAGTGGCTTCCAGGCACAGCAGTGTTTCTATAGATGCCACTACGGCTATTACCGCACCTGTTTGCCATACTGCCGGATTGGCGAAGCCTGCAAAATCGGGCATGCGGAACTGGCCGATGAACTCAGAGAAGTTGGCTGCCACCGGAAGGTTTACTAAGTGTATTGATTCCAGGTACAAAGGAGAGCCGTTCATGCGCAACAACTCATTGATAAGAACAGCTATCAGCACCACAACCAGTCCCGATGGTACCAGCTTCAGCTTTTTAAACGGTTTTGTCATCCACAGGAATAATAGTGCCAGCCCCAAAATGGAGATGATCACTGCTGCCGTTTCGATATGGTTAAAGGCTGACGTAACATAATCAAGCGTAAACCCATCTTCGGCATCTACCATCCTTTCGTGCCCTGCTCCGTCGTATCCAAGGGCCTCAGGTATCATTTTTATAATGATAGTAAGGCCTATACCTGCCAACATGCCCTGGATGACGCTGCTGGGAAAATAGTTGGCTATCGAACCGGCCCTGGCAAAACCTAAAATTAACTGGATAAGACCCGCTGCCATCACAGCACAGAGGAAAATCTCCCACGACCCCAGGTCGTTGATGGCGGCTAAAACAATGGCGGTCAGCCCCGCGGCCGGGCCTGCAACGCTTAATTGAGATCCGCTAAGGAAGCCGACAATGATACCTGCGACAATACCGGTAACTATACCGGAGAACAGCGGCGCACCCGATGCCTGGGCAATGCCAAGACAAAGGGGCAAGGCGATAAGGAAGACAATAACACCGGCTATGGCGTCATTTTTGAAACTACTGAAAAGACCTGATTTCTTCATATACTACGGGAATTATATAAACAACGCTAAGGGCGTAACCTTTTAGAAAAACAAAACAATATGTAGCCTGCATTTAGGCGGGATCCGGTAAAGATTAGCTTGCGTTAGGCGGGGGGGTGAGTATATCAGGTATGTGCTGCTTAGGAAAGTTCTCGGGACTGAACAGCCCTAAGCCATTCGTTGTCAATATCTGAATTCGGCCGATACAGTTTAACTGCCTGCCATAAGTGTACGGGTCGTTATCCTTCTTCAGTTTTGCGGTGCTTTCGTCGGCATCGGGCGCAGTTTCGTGTATTTCTTCTACCATGGTGCCCTTAAAAAGAAGCTTACCTATCTCCTTCACAGGCAGTACCTGGAAAGAGAATATTAGGAGAAAAAATATGGATAGCGCAATTTTCACACCTGCAATTTACTGCTTCCTATCGGTTTACCCGCCAATTACACCCAATATAATGTTAAACAAGACACCGTAAAAGGAACGATAACGCTAAACATTCATCCCGGATCAATCACCTATGCGCCCAGCAGCAAAAACTGTATTTCTGCCTGTATTATGGTATTTTTGCGCCCTGTATGATTTTTTTAACCCGGCATATACTTATCGCCACTATTTTGGCAGCTACCGTTACCTGCGCAACCGCACAAACCGGTTGGCCTACCCCGGAAGTGGAAAACCTGTATAAACAGGCTCGCGATTATCACTCCCAGGGCAACCTGCGTGAAGCTATCATACGGTATCAGCAGGCAATACAGATAGCGCCCGACATAGTGCTGCTGCATCGCGAGCTGGCACAGGCATACTACCTGGCACAAGGCTACGATGATGCTATCGCCACCCTGCAACCCATTATCGACCAAAAGGTTGCCGATGCTGAGACCTACAAAATAATGGCACAGTGCCTGGTGGCAAAAAGAGAAAATAAAAAAGCCAAAAAGCTGCTGAAGGATGCCATTACTGCCCTGCCTGATGCTGGTACGCTGTACCACCAGATGGGCCTTGTGTACGAACTGGATAATGAAACAGTGTATGCGCTGGAGAGCTGGCTGGAAGGCATAGAAAAAGCCCCCGACTACCACCTGAACTATTACGAGGCTGCTCGCACATATATGAATACCGACAAACCGGTTTGGGTGATATTATACGGCGAAATATTTGTGAACATCGAGCATCATACTAAGCGGGCATATGATACACGGGCCATGATATTGAATGCTTACCAGAAAATGTTCACCTCGCTGGCTACAGGCAACATCCCCAAGTTTGGTGCAGGTGGCGCAGATGCAGAAAGTTTTGAACAGGCCGTCTACGATACTTACATCAAACTATCCCCTGTGATGAGTGATGGCTATACCACCGAGAACCTGACTATGTTACGTACCCGCTTTATCATGGACTGGACCCTGCAATACGCACAGAAGTACCCTTATTCACTATTTACCCGGCATGACTATATGATTCGCAACGGGTACTTTGACGCATACAACCAGTGGCTGTTCGGTAAGGTCGAAAACCAGCAACAATATGAAGCCTGGACACGTTTCCACCAGGATGCAGTACCCCGTCTTGAAGGTTGGATACGCCAGTACCCTTACCGGCCATCCCCGGGGGAATTTTACAATACCAAAACCGTGGATGGGATATTGCGGAAGAAAAAAGGTTGATATAAACGTTAAAAAAATCCTGCCGGCTATCTCGGGCAGGCCAAATACACTACATTTGCCCTCAATTTCGGGCTACCTGCCATACAAATACACATGACGAAAAAGAACGCTACATACACGTTATTAATACAGGCGATACTGCCACTCGCTATTATTTGCCTGTCGCTTACAGCCGGTGCACAAACCGAGCTGGATAAAATAGTCGCCGTAGTAGGCAAAAAGCATATCATATTGAAATCGGATATCGATATGCAAGTCAAGGCGATGCAGGAACAAAACCCTGAAATGGTTGATATGCCCGGTTGCGACGTGCTGGAACAGATGCTGCTACAGAAACTGCTGGTAGAACAGGGCGACAGGGATAGTGTGGTGGTAAGCGATGAAGAAGTAGAGGCACAACTGGAAAACAGGGTTCGCTATTTCATCATGCAATATGGCTCTAAAGAAAAAGTAGAAGAATTATCCGGTAAAACCATTTACCAGCTAAAGGAAGAGAACCGCGAAATAACCCGGGAAATGATCATGTCGGAACGCGTGCAGGGCACTGTGCTTGAAAGCGTGAAAGTAACACCGGCCGAGGTGCAGAAGTTTTATGCAAGTATACCTGCAGATAGTTTACCCTTCTTTCCCGCCACGGTAGAGTTAGGACAAATAGTGCTGGACCCGGAAGTTAGTCCCGAGCTGGATACTTATGCACGCAAAAAAATAGAAGAGATAAGAAAAGATATAGTAGAGAATGGTGCGGACTTTGAAATAAAGGCCGGTATTGAAAGCCATGACCCCGGTACTCGCGACGAAGGTGGTATGATACGCGGCGTTACACGTAAGGGAGGCAACCTGGTGACAGAATTTGTAGTGGCTGCATTTAAATTACAGAATGGTGAAGTTTCGCCTGTTATCCGTACACGCTTTGGCTACCACATCATACAAATGGTGAACCGCAAGGGCGATGAAGCAGATGTAAGGCATATACTGATAAGACCGGAGCGCACGAGTATTGACTTTGAAAGAGCGATAACTAAACTGGATAGTATACGTACAGAATTGGTGGCCGGCAGGATAAAGTTTGAAGAGGCGGTAGGCAAGTTCTCAACAGATGAAATGTCGAACCGTACAGGTGGCATGATAGCCGATCAGCAGGGCAGCACCACCTTGGAGGTGGAAGACCTGGACCCCGCATTAGCGCTGATGATAGATACACTGAAACCCGGCAACTATTCCGTCCCCATGTTATTTACCAATATGCGTGGCGAACGCTCTGCTCGTATCGTATATATGAAGAGCATTACAAAGCCGCACAAAGCCAACCTGGACGAAGATTATAGCAGGATACAATTTGCCGCCCTGCAAAAAAAGAAAGGCGAGCGCATGCAACAATGGATAAGGGATAAAGCACCCTCATATTACATCAGGATAGACGAAGAATATGCGCAGTGCCCCAACCTGGAGATGTACTGCAGCGACAGTTCGGCTAAGAATTAATTGCCCCCGTACAGATATTTTAAAAAAGCGCCTGAAAGGCGCTTTTTTTATTCCATCCCTTTTCACCATCCTTTAACAGAAGTTGGCGCTTTTTTTCAATCCGGTGCAAAAGCATGCTGATAGCTTTGCACAAAAATTATATCAATGACACAGATCCGTTATAACGTATTCAACCAGATACACAAAGGCTTGCGCCACCTGATGTATGACACTGCAGTACGCCTGCAAACAAATGACCTGTCACGTCCGGAAGCTATCGAGGCGGTAAATGCTGTATCGCAGGTAGTAGACCTATTTGATGAGCATGCACACCATGAAGACCAGTTTATACTCCCTATGATAGAGAAGCATAATCCCACCCTCGTTGCAGATTTCGAGAAAGATCACGAGCTGGACCACAAGTTGTCCGAAGGACTGAGGCAATTGGTGACATCATGGAAAGCTGCGGCT
>DATCSV010000049.1:0-3870 GCA_036568285.1 Flavipsychrobacter sp.
AGGCCCTACAGTTACCTTGTACGAGATTGTTCCCGCCGAAGGGGTTCGTATATCTAAAATACGTAACCTGGAAGATGATATAGCACTGAACCTGGCCGCACTCGGCATACGTATTATAGCACCCATACCCGGTAAGGGCACCATAGGTATAGAAGTACCTAATGCCAACAAACAGACGGTATCTATACGCCAGTTGCTCAGCAGCGAGAAGTTCGTCAACTCTAAAATGAGCCTGCCGATAGCCCTGGGTAAAAAAATAGACAACGAAAACTATATAGTAGACCTGGCCACCATGCCCCACCTGCTGATGGCAGGAGCTACCGGGCAAGGTAAATCGGTTGGTATCAACACCATACTGGTGTCGCTGCTGTATAAAAAACACCCTTCGCAACTGAAGTTTGTGATGGTTGACCCTAAAAAGGTAGAACTGTCCATATACCGCACCATCGAAAAACACTTCCTGGCCAAACTGCCTAACGAAGAGGAAGCCATCATTACTGATACCAAGAAAGTGATCTATACGCTAAATGCACTGTGTATAGAGATGGACAATCGCTACGAGTTGTTGAAAGATGGTGGCGCGCGTAACATCAAAGAGTATAACGACAAATTCATCCGCCGCAGGCTAAACCCCGAAAACGGGCACAAATACCTGCCTTTCATTGTATTAGTGATAGATGAATTTGCCGACCTGATGATGACCGCCGGTAAAGAAGTGGAAATGCCCATAGCCCGCCTGGCACAGTTGGCGCGCGCGGTAGGTATCCACCTTATCATTGCCACACAGCGCCCATCGGTAAATGTGATCACCGGTACTATCAAAGCCAACTTCCCCGCACGTATAGCATTTAAAGTTTCTGCCAAGGTAGACTCCCGTACCATCCTCGATGCAGGCGGTGCTGAGCAACTAATAGGCCGCGGCGACATGCTTATATCCTTCGGTAGCGAACTGCTGCGCCTGCAATGCGCCTTTGTTGATACGCCCGAAGTAGATAATGTCACGGGCTTCATCGGCGACCAGCGTGGCTACCCCACTGCGTTTGAACTACCTGAGTATGAAGGCGAAGAGAGCGACAAAGAAAAAAATATTGATCTCACCAACCGCGACAAACTGTTTGAAGAATGCGCACGTGTAGTGGTGCAGACACAGTCAGGCTCTACGTCAATGCTGCAGCGCCGCTTCAACTTGGGCTACAACCGTGCCGGCCGCATTATGGACCAACTGGAAGCCGCTGACGTGGTAGGCCCTGCTGTAGGCAGCAAACCCCGCGATGTACTCGTCCACACCGAAGCACAACTGGAAGATATGCTGAGGGGACTGTAATCCCGCTATTCCAACACATGCCCCTTGCCCGGGAGAAGACCTGAATTTTTACAAACGGCAATGACCGCTCATGGCCATTGAGTGTGTTTTTTTCATAACAACAATTCATACTTTTAACGGACGGTTATTTATTTGTCATCAAACTATACCCTTTCTGTCAACTTATTGTTAAACAGGTACTTACAGCCTAACCTTTGCAATTTTCTATTCGTCTGAACGTTATAAGAAAAACCTTTTTAACCATTATTGTGAAACTAAGTAATACCGTTATTATGAAACCATCAATTGACGAAGTGCTGCAGAAACTGGCAGAAATGAACCGACACAAAAAGTATACACACAATTGGATATACATTGAACACCTGGCAGAAGCACTGGATACACATTACGACAATATACTACCCTCTCTGCTGATGCTGGAGCGGGAAGACCTGCTGCAGTTCAACAGCAGAAAACGCGTTGCGGTCACACTGCTCAGGCGGGTTATGGCGGCATAGCGATTTTTTGTGGAAGGGAAACACCGGGAACTGTCAAAAAAGGGTTGCCAAATGGCAACCCCCAATGATAAGTACAAAAACAAGGCCCGCTGCTTTGAGCCTAAGCTTTTGTTTTGCGCATCATGCGCCACGCAACACCTGCTCCTATTAATGCGGTAACACCTGCGGCTGTCCACAACACACGTGGTTGTTTCAACCTTGCCAGGTTTTCTCTACTGAATAAACTCTTGGCCTGTTGTTGTCCGTTCTCCGCATGCTCGGCCAGGTGGTGCAGCATATTTTTTGTCTTTGTCTTTGTGTCCATAACATTGTTCTTTTTAAAAGTTTCAAATGAATGCTCTACATCCATAACAACTTGCGGCACAAAGTGTTCGTTAATAGAACGATAAAACACGCCGGTAGTTATGGCGCATAGCTCTTTTTCCGCTCTCAGCACAGCAAAGCCCGTCTGCCAAAGCGTAAATGTCTACACAAGGGGCATGTATGCCGGGACATTTTTTCCGCAAAACCGGCCACACACCCTACATCTGGTACGTATTTCCGCATCCACAGCTACGGGCACGCTTTTTTTGACTGTTTAAGCAGAACTAAAATTTTGAGTTATGGAACAGAAAAGGCAAAATCGTGATGTTGAGAACACTCAAAATCGCGGTAATCAAAACCAACAACAGGGCAACCGCGAACCTCAAAACCAGGCTAGACAGACGCCCGGTCAAACAGGAACGCAGCAGGAACGCGAAGAAAGGGAACGTAGAAATGAGAACCTGGACCGCGAAAACCGTAGAAACGAAAACCGTTAATACGGCAGGGTTGCACCGGTAGTTAAAGAGGCTTATGCGGCGCATAAGCCTCTTTAAAAAATCACAAAAAGCAAAGACAACAATAATTGGTAAACATCGACAAAATAAAAAACGATAACATTATGGCACAAACAAGAAAATCAGCAAGCAACGGCACACAGCAGGCAGACCAGAGGGGTGAATTGATGAAACTGTTCACAGACTCCCTTAAAGACATTTACTGGGCGGAAAAGCAATTGGTGAAAAGTCTGAAAAAAATGGCTAAAGCAGCCACAGCCGACGAGGTGCGCAGCGCATTTGAAGAGCACATGACCCAGACAGAAGGACAGGTAGAGCGCCTGGAGCAAGTGTTTGAAATAATAGAAAAGAAAGCGGTCGGCAAAAAATGTCATGCTATGGAAGGGCTGGTAACGGAAGCGGAAGAGCTGATAGAAGAAACAGAAGACGGAAGCGAAACAAGGGATGTGGCCCTGATTGCCGCCGCACAAAAGGTAGAGCACTATGAGATAGCATCTTATGGTACATTACGCTTACTGGCACAGGTGTTGGGATATAAAAAAGCTGTAAACCTGCTACAGGAAACATTGGACGAAGAGAAAGAAACAGACAAGACACTTACTGAAATAGCAGAAAACTTCGTGAACGAAGCGGCGCTGCAGGAGTAAGTAATTACGAAGCAAGGAATGGCACGGCATGATCCGTGCCATTGTCATTTATACCCTATCGTTAGCAGCCCGGAACAAAGAATATTAAATTTGATTTTATTAATTAATAAACGTATTTTTGTAATAATAAAAAACAGAGCAGGATATGTCTTACCCAATAAAATATCTGACTGGCAGCCTAGCCTTTTACCATCCTCATTGATGACACTCCGTAGAACACAGCATAAGACAATAGCAACGCCTCGCAACACAGCGGGGCTTTTTTATACCCGTGATTTCCCGATAAAAACATGCCTCCGGTTAACAAAAGTTAACAAACAGAGTTCAACTCATTTATTATCAGTCAGTTACAAACACCCCGTATTGCTTTCAGTTAAACCCTGCTTTTCAGTAGTTAACAATTTTATGGTATTTTCCGCTTGTAAAAACAATACTATGCAGCAAAGGGAACAGTTTGCGGAGGAGATCATAAAAGGATATACATTCAAAGGGGAATGTCTGAGGCTGGGCAGCGCTATTCTGAATGGCGAGGTGGTGACAGAAGCAGCGATGTACGCCCCCCTGGCTACACTGAACCGTCACGG
>DATCSV010000050.1:0-5510 GCA_036568285.1 Flavipsychrobacter sp.
AGTGTTCACCTCGAAGCTGTTGTGCCAGTGTGGGCTATGGTAATCTTTTTCCAACTTTGGCCCTGTATATAGCAGGGTATGAAAATTTCGCCCGAAACGCTTGGCCGCAACAAAGAAGGGATTAAACAAGTTACCCCTGAAAATATTACTCCCGGTCATCGCGTTTATATCAACAAATACAAACTCGTGTATATAACCCACCGCCATGCTGGTATTGTACTTTGGCGACACCAGGAAAGACCATTGCCCAGCCATTTTAATACTCTCCACACGGTGCGAGGGTGTTTCTGCCTTGTCAGTTCCATTCACCGGCATGTAAAATGTAAACGGCAATTCCACTTCCAGCCCTATCCTGTCCATTGGTGCGAATTCATACTCAATGAGGGTACTGTAATTATCATATTTTGTCTGGTCTGTGATGCCCATGCCAATATTCCATTCACGCTCTCCCTTGCGGGCGCCGAGGTCCCTTATCAGGTCTATATAAAGGGGCTCCGCATGTAATACTTTGGCGGGGTGCAGCTGTTCTACTTCCTCTATGTACATACTATCCTCGTAGTATGCCTCATCTTCCTGCGCTATTGCGCTTACCTGCAAGCACAGCAGGGCTATAAATACTCCTATCGCCTTTGGCATTGTTTCTGGTATTGTGTAATAATGATGTAATAATGTAGCTTGTCCAATAGCTACACGCGCTGATTATATCAGGCTACATCAGGGGGTGGGGTGGATGGAGACAATTCAATAGATGTGATAGCATGTTGTTTATGTTTTAAAAAAGCGGGCATGGTTGCCACAAATGCTATTTGTTCTTCCGTTGTAGCTATATACCTGTACCAGTCGAAAGTTTTTACTTTTCCGTAATCAGTACGCCCGTCTTCACTATCTTGTTCAGGAACACAATTTTCGATATCCAGCCACTCTTCAGTTACCAATTCAAATACGGTCTCAACTTCGTTGTGATATGCCTCTAACGGGCACCCATACAAATCATTTTCTGCAACATACTGAACAGGCGTGCTGTACATTAATGCGCAGTTCATCAGCACTATCATAAGTGCCGTCACCATTATCCTATGTAAACAACTGATCTGTGCCACAGACAGCAAAAATATTGATCCATGTGGAATACCTCTTGATGGGGTTGTTAATATTCTCTTATAAAAGGGATTTAACTACGGGTTAGTTCTCGAAAGACATGTGTTCTTACTTTAACAGCCTTTTGCTTGTATATAGGCGCTAATTCTTTAGTTTAGCTATGTAAAAAACGATCTTGATGAAGATATGGTTGCTAATAGTATGCACTACGCTGGCGTGCATAAACAATATATATGCGCAGGATAAAGCAAAAGAGTTGGATAGTGTCATCAACCATTGGACGGCATTGACCAAATTTAGCGGTACGGTACTGATAGCGCAGAAGGGCAAAAAGATTGTACATAAAGGATACGGTTTGTTATCTCATCACCAGGAACGCAAGCCTGATGAGCGATCGCTGTACGTAACCGGGGGGCTTACCGAGATGTTTACGTCTGCACTGGTATTCCGCCTGCAGGAAGAGGGTAAACTATCCATCAACGATACATTGGCGAAGTACCTGCCGGAATTCGCTTTCAGCAAAAAGGTTACCCTTGCGCATCTACTCAGTCATACATCGGGTATACACGATTATATGACGGATGATAACCTGTACACAATGAGTATCACTACCCCGCGCGAACGACAGGAGATCGTTAGGCTGTTCAAAAACCAGTCATTGAAATTTGAACCGGGTACAAACTTTTCACCGTCTGCCACCGACTACTACCTGCTGGGTATGGTGGTAGAGAAAGTGACCGGCACATCGTATTATGATGCGCTGCGTAAGTATGTGGCCGATCCACTGGAAATGGAGAATACCGGTTTTGACTACAACCGGTTCGCCAGTTGGGACAAGTCGCAGGGGTATTCAATACTTAACAATCAGCGTTTGCTACCTGCATTCGTTATCGACTCTACCGTAAGCTATGCTGGCGGCAGTATGTTTACAGGCACCGAGGGTATGTACAAATTTGCCAAAGCCATGTTGGGTAATAAACTACTGAAGAAAAGTAGCTGGCAAACCATGACCACGCCACAGAAGGACAGCTTCGCTTATGGTTTTGAACTGGCCACAATTGCAGGTAAAAAGGCCATAGGGCATACCGCTGAAACTTATGGTTACGTACATAGCTTTTATGTGATACCCGAAGACAGTACGGTTATCATCATTATGAGCAATGATTTTGAAAGTGAAATATTCTACCTGCAGGATGACATTATAGCCGCACTTTATGATCAGCCATATACTTTGCCCAAGCCCCGTTCGTCTGTGTTCCTGGAAGAATCGAGGCTGAAGCACTACGAGGGCAGGTACGAGTTTGAAGAGGGCATGGATATGAATGTCTACTCACGCGATAAGCTGCTGTGGGGCAAGATATCTGGTGGCGAAGAGTTTACCATGCTGGCAGACGTTATACCGGATGAGTTCTTCATGTCGTCAACAGGTGTGGAGTTCCGGTTTATACGGGATAAGAAGACCAATCTCGTTACCCATATAATTATAAGGCAAAACCGTAAGGAATTGCTGGGCAGAAAGTGGCAATAGCTTTTATTAACGGCTTGTTAAGCCGGCCGTATTTCTTTTTTAGTACAGAGCTAAGTTTGAAATTTATTCTCCTGCATATGTATGTGGGTTAACACGTTCGCTATGAGCAACAATATCAAAAGGCCGGAACTAAGAAAGCTGTTCAACAACAAATTTTATACCTACCAGGTAGCTGACAGCAACGGCCGCGGCAATATAGTAGAGGTAGAACTGAAGGTGAGCGGCAGACGTATTTCCTACTCTTATACTCATATCAAAGAGCGCGGCTAAACAGTTATCCAACATTTAACCCTCCCGCTTGTTACACTGCCTGATGCTTTGGCAGTTTATTGCTATTATTGCATCTCAACATCGATTCATCTTTTAAAATCAACTGTTTATGAAACGTAATGCTACGGCCGTATGGCAAGGCTCGGGTAAGGAAGGTAAAGGCCACCTGACCACACAAAGCGGAATACTGAACGAAACGCAATATTCTTATACCAGCCGTTTTGAAGAAGGCACCGGTACTAATCCGGAAGAATTAATAGCGGCGGCACACGCAGGCTGCTTCTGTATGAAGCTGTCTTTCCTGGTAGATGGTGCTGGCTTTACAGCCACCGAACTAAACGCCAAGTGTGTAGTGACATTAGAAGACGGCGCTATCACTACCTCTCACATAACGCTGAACGCCAAAATAGAAGGTATAGACAAAGCTAAATTTGACGAGCTGGTAACGGAGGCTAAAGACAACTGCCCTATATCAAAATCGCTGACAGCTAAGACATCTGTAGAGGCTACATTAAATTAAGAGCTACTTCTGTTCCATCTCCCTCAGCCGCTCCAGCACATGGAAAGTGATGGGGCACGAGGTTGAGTTTTTTAACGTGAGGGGAACACGTTTTATCAGAACATCTTCATCTGTATACGGATACCGCCTGCAGTCGCTCGGGCGGTCTTCGTATATATTGCAGGTGTTGTCCTCTGCCAGGAAGGGGCAGGGCTGCTGCTTAAGTACATAATCATTATCCTCGTCCAGCCGCAGGTAGGTAGCTGTAAACTCCCCTTCTTTCATGCGCAGCAGTTTGGCTATGCGCTTGATGTCGGGATTTTTGAAGCGCGGGGAATAATTCTTGCAGCAGTTGGCGCATTGCAGGCAGTCTATCTGCTCAAAGGCTTCTTCGTGCAAGTCAGGCAGGGCTTTCAGAATTTTATTCTTATTTCCCTTCTCCAGCAACCGCTTGTATGCCTTGCGGTTGTCTGCTGCCTGCTGCTGCCAGTTTTGCGGTAACATATCTTCTTTAATCCAGGTGCATCAGCCTCATGATGCGCTCCAGGTCCTCGTCGTTATAATACTCTATACTAATACTGCCCTTACCACTCTTCTTCCTTTCCATTTTTACACGGGTAGAAAAGTGTGATGCCATACTGTCTTCTATACGTTTGTAAGCGGGGGGCAGTTTGGGTGAAGCCGTCTTTGAAGTGCCCTGGCTTTTAGCCTCGGGCGACGACATATCCTTCACCAGTTTCTCGGTTTGGCGTACCGACAAGCCTTTTTCCCTTACTTCCCTGAACACATACAATTGCTGGTCTACCTGCTCGAGGCCTATGATGGCGCGGGCATGTCCCATACTCAGTTCCCCGTCCCTTACCGACCGTTGTACATCGGGTGGCAGGCGCAGCAGGCGCAGGTAGTTGGTAACTGTTGAGCGGTCTTTCTTCATCCGTTCTGCTACTTCTTCCTGTGTCATATCACACTCGTCCATCAGGCGGCGGTAGCTGAGGCCAATCTCAATAGCATTCAGGTTTTCGCGCTGCAGGTTTTCCAGCAGGGCCATTTCCAGCATTTGCTGGTCGTCGGCTGTGCGTATGTATGCGGGTATATCCTTCAGCCCTGCGAGCTTGGATGCACGCAGACGGCGTTCGCCCGAGATCAGCTGGTATTTTACCGGGCTGATCTTAACCACCGTTACCGGCTGTATAATATCGTGCAGCTTAATGCTTTCAGATAGTTCCTTCAGGGCGGCTTCATCAAAGTCGCGGCGGGGCTGCTTGGGGTTTACTTCTATCTGCTCTACGGGAATGCGCATGATGTTACCTGTGCTCTGTCCCGTTACCGAAGGCGGAGCGGCTTTCTCATCAGTGCCCTTCATCTCCTCGTCAATCGTATTGAGCAGGGCGCGGATACCTTTTCCCAATGCTTGTTTCTTATTATTAGTCGACATGATTGCCGGATTCAAATATTTTATCTTCGTTTTTGATCTTCGTCATATTGTTCTTCTGCAGGATCTCCTTAGCCAGGTTCAGGTAGTTAACTGCGCCTGTGCTTTCGGCATCGTACATCAGCGCAGGCGTGCCAAAGCTAGGCGCCTCGCCCAGGCGGGTGTTGCGGTGTACTATGGTATTGAACACCAACTCGCCAAAGTGGTTTTTGATTTCCTCCACTACCTGGTTGGACAGGCGCAGGCGGCCATCATACATGGTCATCAGTATGCCTTCTATCTGCAGCTCTGTATTGATGCGGGTCTGCACTATCTTGATGGTGTTCAGCAATTTACCCAAACCTTCCAGGGCAAAGTACTCGCACTGAACGGGTATTACTACACTATCCGCCGCAGTAAGGGCATTGACTGTAATAAGGCCCAGTGAAGGAGAGCAGTCAACTATGATAAAATCGTACTGGTTGCGCACCTCTTCCAGCGCCATGCGCATTACATGCTCGCGGTTGGGGTGGTGTATCAGTTCTATCTCGGCACCTACCAGGTCCAGGTGCGACGGAATGAGGTAGAGGTTGGGCGTTTCTGTTTCCAGTATCACCTGCGACACGGGTGTTTCGTTCACCATACAGTCGTACAGGCTTAGCTGGATGTTTTTCAGGTCGAAGCCGTTGCCTGTAGTACTGTTG
>DATCSV010000051.1:0-9524 GCA_036568285.1 Flavipsychrobacter sp.
ACAAACTCTTTCTCCCTGCCACCGGAAAAGAAAAAGGTGACGTGGGGATATTTCTCGGTTTCTGCAATGCGTATCTGTGTTTTGCCCTGCTGCTCCAGTGCTTCACCTAAGGTATTGTTCAGGTTGTCGTTATGGAAGATGACACCTACATTTTTATACGTTTTGTCGTATTCTGTCATCGTTACATAGTGCAGGTTCAGCGGTTGCATTTGATATTCAGGAAAGGATTGTTGCGTTAGGGCAACCGTAATTTCGCGACACCTGTCTGTGCGGAAGTTAAAGCATACAACCACATCACCTTCCTTTATTGTTGCTACGGGAGAGCCATCTATATCAGTTGCAATAATGGGTTTGACGAATTCGTCAGTAATGCCATCTTCATAAGATTGCTGTACAGCGGCAAGCGGGTCTGTGGTCCTGAACCCAGTGCCTTTTACCAGTGCGTCATAGGCCAGCTTCACTCTTTCCCAACGTTTATCGCGGTCCATAGCATAATACCTGCCGCATACTGATGCGAGTTTTGCCCCCGTTTGTTGCAAGGTTGCCTGCAGCTCCGTAAGGTAGCCGTAACCGCCTTTAGGGTCTGTGTCTCTTCCGTCAGTAAAAGCATGGACGGCTACACGGGACACGCTATTTTGTTGCGCCAGGGTACACAGAGCTTTTAGGTGATCGATATGAGAGTGCACGCCACCATCGCTTACAAGACCAATAAAATGTAATGTTTTCCCCTCTGCTTTGGCTGCGTCAAATGCGTTTAACAATACCTGGTTACCTGCCAGTTCACCATTACGTACCGCTACATGTATACGTTGCAATTCCTGGTATACTATGCGGCCGGCACCTATATTCAGGTGGCCTACTTCTGAGTTGCCCATCTGCCCGTCGGGTAGTCCCACGGCCTCACCACAGGTCACCAGTTCTGTATTAGGATACCGGGTATATAATGAATCTACGAAGGGAGTATTCGCATTTTTTATGGCATCGGCGCCCGGTACCTGCCCATGGCCCCACCCATCCATTATGATGAGCATTACTCTTTCTGACATGATTGCAAAATTACATTTTGTGTTCCACAGTTGGCAAAATCTATTGACAAGTTACCCGCGATTCTACCTGCCCACCCTATGAAACATGTGGAGGAACACTTCTCTATGTGTTTTAGAAACGGGTATTTCAGTGCCGTTGTTCATTACCGCATAGCCGGCTGTATCGTAACGACTGACATGGTTAAGGTTGATAATATATGACCTGTGTATCTGGTAGAAGAAGTCTTGTGTCAGTGTTTCCTGGTACCGTCCCAGGTTGTACGAACTGGTAATTTCTGCATCTATTGTTACCACCTTGGTATACCTGTTTTGTGATTCGCAATAGACAATGTCATTGATATTCACGTAGCGGATACCCCCATCGTCCGGGATTCCTATTTTTACTTCCTTGTTTTCGGCTGCTCCGGAAGCTCTCCTTTTCAGCAATGTCCGGGCAATAGCCCTGTCTACTGCCTTCAGCAGTGCTTTGTCGTTTATCGGTTTCAAAACATAACCACATACATCGAAGTTGAAAGCTTCTACGGCAAATTCGGTATGGGCAGTTACGAATATCACCTCTGCCTCCCGGTTAGGAAAGAGTTCCAGCAGGTCGAATCCTGTTTTTTCAGGCATAGATATGTCCAGGAAAAGAATATCGACATTATTGGTGCGTATGCCTGTAAGGGCCTGTTTCCATGTTGTGTATTTACCCTTTATTTCGATTTCAGGGTATAGCTCTGATAAGGTGTCGGCGAGCAGTTCAACCATTTTGGGTTCGTCATCTGTAATGATGCAGCTAATATTATTGGGCATGGGTAAAGTTTTTGATCCTGATTATTACGGTAGTGCCGGTTAATGGCAATTGTTTGTCAATATACTCAATCCCGATGTTAATTTTCTCGTATTTGTTAAAGGTGTCAATGAGTTCTTTAATGAGGATGGTACCATAGGAGTCGGCTTTGCGGATAATTTTGCCCCTTAGCTCTTTAGACCTCTGCCTGCCTACACCATTATCATCCACTATACATACGAGTGTATCCTTATCTCGTTCGTCTATTTTGAAGGAGATATTCAGGCTCCCCTTTGTTTCGCTGTGGAAGATGCCGTGATTGAGTGCGTTTTCTACCAATGGCTGCAAGAGCAGTGATGGTATTTTTACTTTTTGCGGGTCGACGGAGGGATCAACAGCGATGCTGTAGCTAAATTTTTCTTCGAAACGAGTGAGTTGTAGTTCGAGATAATTTTCCAGGTTTTCTATTTCTTCGGCTATAGTTATGTATTTGGCGCGCGAAGACTTTATATACGCCCTTAGCAGGTCTGAGAACTGGTTGATATGGTCAAAAGCTTCTTTGTTCCTGTTCTTTTTCACGAAGTATTGCGCAGTGCTGAGCGAATTGAATATAAAGTGTGGGTTGATCTGCGAATAAATGGATTTTAGCTCCAGCTCGCGGCGCTGGTTGCGTCGTTCATTATTTCGGTTTACCATGCGGCGGGTCATTACTATCACCAGGTAAATGAACCCAACGAGAGCGAGTAGAGATAGTGCGAAAATTATTCGCCTGGCAGTGGCGGTTTGCCACCACTCGGGTTGAATATAAATAGTAAAATGTATAGGCTTGCTTCGCCATGAATCATCGGACGCGATGAGAGAAACGGTGTTGTAACTGCCTGGCGCAAGTCGTGGAAGTACTATTTGCATCCCTGTGTTGTTATAACTACTACCGTTTATAGAATATTCCATTTTGAGTGACCCCATGCCGGCGGGATTGATTATGTCTGCGGGCATAACATTCACATCCTGGCTTAGTCGTAACGTGTCAGTTGATGCCAGCTTGCGGAGGGTGTCATTTAACGATAGGATAATTCTAAATGGATTACTCAGGTCAATGTCACCATCGGTTGAAATATTTACTTTGTATAGTCCCCTGTCAGTTTTAAGCAGGGCGCTTGATGGGCTAAATTGAACGTCTGTAACATAGTTGTAAAAAAGATTTTTCACGTTCTGATATACGCGGGTGTCAGCTAACTGGCCCGGCCCCGTAATGTTTGATCGGATGACTCCAAAGCTGCCCGCTACATACAGCACGTTATCTCTCACCAAAACAATGCTTTTTTCAAGTCTGTAGTTTCTGAATAGCTTTTTTAGTTTACGTGCTCCCCAGTTGTAACAATAAATACCGCTGTGGTCTTTTATAATTATATTATTGTGATCATCGCAAAAGACTGACTCAATACCTCTTATTCCCAGCAGGGCAAGTTGTTTACTGTTTATGACTACATGACTACCACTTGTGAGGTTTTGAATGAATATCTTATGGTCGTAATAAGCGATGAGGAGCTGATGCCGGGCATTATAAGCAAGACCCTTGTAGGTTCCCAAATGAACGGTATAACTGTGAATCAACCGTTGTTTTGGATGAAGAGTTGTTTTATCGATTCCGAATACATTTTTCAAAAGGAAAAAGTTTAGAGAATCCTGAACAACTGCGTCTCTTGTGTTCCATAATGGACTATTTGGTTTCAGAATAGCCTTATTAGCTGTGATGTCGTAGGCTGAATCGTAATATTCTATTAAGTTTTCCGGAGTTTTTCCCGGAGATATCCAGTACATATCGAACCTACTTACCAGCAGTGCCTTCGAGTTATCAAAGGTAGCCACTTTAAAATGGTGACCGGCAGATATTATCTGCCGATCTATGATAACCCCATTTTTGACATAGGCTATTTGTTTCTTTTTGTCATTCCACCAGGCGCCAACAGTGTCGTTAATATAGCCGGAGAACTTATATCCGTCAAGACCGGTATTCACTTTATGGTATTGTGCTTCTCCCGATAGGTTGATAAATAATCCCGACATATCTGTTGATATACAAAGGTTCCAGAGGGGATCAGCAGTTCCGTATATATGCATTGTATTCTGATTCCCGGGTGATGGTATTTGTGCGAGATCGATAGCAGATTTCTGCTGTAGTAAAGTGTCATATATAAGAAGTCGTGACTTTGTAAGCACATAAAATTCTTTCTTTCCCGGAAAGCAATGGTACAAACTGTGCTGCAGGTGTATAGTGTCTGTGGAAATTGCATCTATGTTAAAAAAGAATATTTTGTTGTCTTCCAGAGCTGCACCATAAATGTACTTGTCAAAAAAGGAGCCTCGTTGAGTGCTCCGCATAAGTGCATCTTTAAGTCCGGAGAGCGGTATTGTCCTGGCAGGAGGACGAGAGTCTATCCAGTCCCTGGTCTGAAATATACTGATTGCACTGTCGTCACCTTCAACTATCTTTCCCTGTAGGATAAAAAAATAAACTACACGTGGATCCTCTGGTCGGACAATACTATGCAATGTATCATTCGCAACAATACACAACTCAAAAACCCCGGGCGGGGCAGACCGGTTGGAGAATATCAAGCTATCGCCCAATTCTGTTGCACTTGTGGGATATAAAACATTCGACTGACCCTCCTTGCGGTTCACAGAGGTATATTTGCCATGATATATATATCCCAGGTCTTCAGCTATGGACATCAACCAGATGCGTCCCCGCTCGTCTTCATAAAAGTTCCAGACTTCGGCATTGGATAGTCCTTCGTTATAACCATATCTTTTGAGTGAGTAGCCATTATATCTGTATACGCCATCGACAGTTGCCAGCCAGAGATATCCGTGTTTATCCACCAGCGTGCCATAGACATGGTTAGACTGTAGCCCGTTGTACTTGTTAATATTATATACAGCAGGAGTTTGCCCAAGACAGGACAGTATCGGTAAAAGAAACCAGACCAAAAATGCAGCTAATCGGGGCAAGTGTATTACAGGATTTTGTTTTCAAATATAGTCTTTCCCTTACTTCAGAGGAAATACTTATTGCATAAATATTATATTTGATTTACGCTTCTCTTTAACTTGTTATTTCGTGCCAGACACTTAACTTTGTTGGCATTGTAATTTAAAGCACAAGTCCGCCTGAATTTATGGATATTTTAATGCTGGAAATAAAGCAGAACACACCTATCGATTATTTACCGGTTGTAGTACAATTGGTTGTGGCATTAGGATTTGTAGCTGCTACAATAGGTGCCACCCACCTGCTGGGCCCCAAAAGGCGCACCAGCGATAAGCTGATCAGTTTTGAAAGTGGTATACCCTCTATAGGTAACGCCCGCCAGCCAATGGCTATCAAGTATTTCCTGGTGGCCATATTGTTCGTCTTGTTCGATGTCGAGGTGATATTCTTCTACCCATACGCGGTTAATTTCCGCGAATTGGGCACTGAAGGTTTTTGGGCGGTGGTGATGTTTGTATCTTTCTTCCTGTGCGGATTTATTTATATAGTAAAAAAAGGTGCACTGGATTGGGAGGATTAGTTATTTGTGATGTACGATTTAAGAATTGCAGATCACAGATTAAAAAAATGTATAAGTAAATATGGGTCGTCCGGTACAATATAATACGAATGTGAAAGTGGCGGAAATGCCTGAGGGCTATTCCGGAGAGGGGTTTATGGCTACATCTTTTGACAAGATAATAGGCCTGGCGCGTAAGAATTCATTGTGGCCATTGCCGTTCGCTACTTCATGCTGCGGCATTGAGTTTATGGCTACAATGGGTTCTAATTACGACCTTGCACGTTTCGGGTCAGAGCGTATGGGCTTTACTCCACGTCAGTGCGATGTGTTGCTGGTTGCAGGTACAATTGCTAAGAAGATGGCACCCGTATTGCGCCAGGTATACCTGCAGATGGCAGAGCCCAGGTGGGTAATCGCCATCGGTGCCTGTGCATCCAGTGGTGGTATATTTGATAGCTATAGCGTACTGCAGGGCATAGACCAGGTGATACCGGTGGATGTATACGTGTCTGGATGCCCGCCAAGGCCGGAGGCTATACTGGAAGGCGTAATGCATGTACAGGAGTTGGTGCACAACGAAAGTTTGCGCCGCCGCAACAGCGACCATTATAAAGCCTTGCTGGAAAGCTATGGCATACAATAATCTTTAGTAGAAAAAATGGCATTGACCAACGAGATAGTAAAAGACAGGTTAACGGAAAGATTTGGCGACCAGCTTACAGGTTGGGAGGGGCCATATGGTATGCTTACCTGTACTATGCCTGCGGGCATCAACATGGAGGTACTGCAGTTCCTGTACGATGATGAGCAATTACGCTTCCGCTTCCTTACTGACCTGACGGGTGTGCATTACCCCGATAGGAAGGGTGAGGAGCTTTGCGTGGTGTACCACCTCCACAATATGATTGACGGTATTCGCCTGAGGCTGAAAACATATGTACCTGTTGAGAAACCGGATGTGTTCAGCGTGACAAAACTGTATTCTGCCGCCAACTGGATGGAGCGCGAAACCTATGATTTTTTCGGAGTCAACTTTGTAGGCCATCCTGACTTGCGGAGAATACTGAATGTAGATGAGATGGAGCACTTTCCTATGCGGAAGGAGTTTCCGATGGAAGACCCGACGCGGATGGACAAAGACGACGAGATGTTTGGCCGGGGAAGCACTGTGGTATAGTTTTCTTTCATCTCTCGCCCGGTATAGCGGGTGAGAATGGATATATGTATATAAAAATTAAAAGATTTTCCCTTGCGGGGGAGCAACGAGGGACTAATGTCTGAACAGAATCAACATATACAGCTTTCTGATGAGTCGGTAGCCAAACAGACAACCACGCTGAACCTGGGGCCAACGCACCCTGCTACACATGGTGTGTTTGAGAACATCCTGGAGATAGATGGCGAAAAGGTGCTGAGTGCCAAACAAACTGTAGGTTATATACACAGGGCGTTTGAGAAAATAGCCGAGCGCCGCCCCTACTACCAGATTACGCCGCTTACAGACAGGTTGAATTACTGCTCTGCACCCATCAACAACATGGGCTGGCATATGACCATAGAAAAGCTGCTGGGGCTGAAGCTGCCCAAGCGCGTGGAATATATGCGCGTGCTCATCATGGAGCTGGCACGCATATCCGACCACCTGATATGCAACTCTGTAGTGGCAGTGGATACCGGTGCTTTGACGGGTTTTACCTACGTGTTCCAGTGGCGCGAATTGATATATGAAATTTACGAAGAGATATGCGGCTCTCGCCTGACGACCAATATGGGCCGGGTAGGCGGCTTCGAGCGCAACTTCTCTGATGTGGCATGGCAGAAGATAGATAAGTTCATTGAGGGCTTCCCTAAAGTGATGAAGGAGTTTGAGGACCTGCTGACCCGCAACCGCATATTTATGGACCGCTGTATAGGTGCCGGCCCCATCAGTGCTGAGCGAGCGCTCAACTATGGTTTCACCGGGCCAAACCTGAGAGCTGCCGGGGTGGATTACGATGTGCGTATAGCTGAGCCATATTCCTCGTACGAAGATTTTGATTTTAAAATACCTACAGGCACCGTAGGCGATGTATATGATCGCTACCTGGTGCGGAACATGGAAATATGGGAAAGCCTAAGCATCGTGAAGCAGGCCGTGGAGAAAATAAAACAACTGGAAAATAGCGACCCTGCACAGAAACACGTGTTCTATGCACCAGAGTCGGATAAATACCACCTGCCGCCTAAAGAAGATGTATATACTAAGATGGAAGCGCTTATATACCATTTCAAAATGGTGATGGGTGAGATAGCGGTACCGCCGGGTGAAATTTACCACGGAGTGGAGGGCGCCAATGGTGAGGTGGGTTATTACCTGATAAGTGATGGTGGGCGTGCGCCGTACCGTTTGCATTTCCGCAGGCCGTGTTTTATTTATTACCAGGCATTCCCTGAAATGATAAAAGATGGTTTACTGAGCGATGCGATAATAGCACTGAGTAGCCTGAATGTGATAGCGGGAGAATTAGATGCATAAACCCCTGCCCCCTGAACGGGAAAGGGTCATAATAATTAATAAAAGTCCGTCTGATGCGGATTGGGTATGACAAAATTTAGTGAAGAAAAACTGAAAGAAGTACAGGCCATCATGGCACGTTACCCCGAGGGTAAACAGAAGAGTGCGTTGATACCTGTACTGCATATTGCGCAGGAAGAGTTTGGTGGCTGGCTGCAGGTGCCTGTAATGGACTACGTAGCTGAACTGCTGAGCATCAAGCCTATTGAGGTGTACGAAGTGGCTACGTTTTATACCATGTTCAACCTGAAACCCGTAGGCAAATACGTACTGGAAGTATGCCAGACAGGCCCCTGTATGCTCAACGGCAGTGACGAGATCATAAGCTACATAAAAGAAAAGCTGAACATACAGGCCGGGGAAACTACGGCGGATGGCTTGTTTACCCTGAAACCTGCGGAGTGCCTGGGTGCATGCGGTTATGCACCTATGATGCAATTGGGTAAAACATACCGTGAATTTTTGACAAAAGAAAAAGTAGACGAGATAATAGAAGAATTGAGGGCGGCTGCTAAAAACTAAAACATGGCTTACGACCTGGCGCTGGAATTTTATTTGCCCGTACCACCCGACAAGGTGATGCGGCTGCTGACAGAACCGGGATTGATAAAGGCCTGGAGCAGTAATGAAGCCATATTTGAGAACAGGCCTGGTGGCAAAGTGGAGTTGTTTGATAGTTGGGTAAGTGGAAAAGTGATAAAAACGGGAGATAGTGAGCTGGAATATAGCTGGACGGTGATAGAGTGGGATGAAGACGTGCAACCATCAGTAGTGAATTATCAGTTGGTGCCGGAGAACGGGGCTACTAAGGTGGAAGTTCGACATACCGGACTGCCAAATGAAGAAGAGATGAACAAGCACGAAAGCGGGTGGATGCAATTCTTCTTCGGGCCTATGGAAAACTATATACTTGAATATGATTTTTAAATGAGGGTGTTATCTGTCATATTACTATTATTGGTTTGCAGTTGTGGCAATAGCAACACTGCAACAGAGCAGGTGCAGCGTACCGCACCGGCTGAACAGGTAGTATATAGTGAGGCGGATGTGCAACAGGCGGCGATGAATTACAATGCGGCCATCATAGCAAAAGATACTGTGGCGCTGAATAGTTTGCTGCACGATAAACTGAGCTACGGACATAGCAACGGGTGGATTGAAACAAAAGAGGAGCAAATAGAGAACCTGTACAATGGCACGATTAACTATCATAAGATAGAGCAACCGGAGCTACAGGTAATGCTGAATGGCAATGTGGCCACAGTGCGGGGCAACGGCATATTTGATGTGGATTATAAAGGTACTGAGCATATGATGTTTGACCTGCACGTGATGCAGACATGGGTGTATGAAGATGAGCGCTGGCAAATGTTGAACAGGCAAAGTATGGGCAATAAAAAATAATGTTATGACGAAACATCTGAAATTGGTTGCGGTATTGCTGGCTTTATTTGTAGCAACATCCTGTGGCGAAACGGCGGAGGATAAGACAACTGAAGAAGCAGCGACAAACACTACCGAACAGATGAAAGTAGTTCAGCCTGTTGTAGATTCGGCTTATGAAGCGGCTGCAGAAGGCGACTCAACATTATTAGAGG
>DATCSV010000052.1:0-3565 GCA_036568285.1 Flavipsychrobacter sp.
CGATGCTTTTCAGCACAGGTCGGTAAAGCCGGGCATTAATATCCTGATAACCGATTATGCAAAGCCATTTTATAAAGACAGGATACTGCCTGCCGGCACGTTAAGAGAAAACAGGCAGGCATATAAACGGGCGGATGTTATCATCGTATCAAAATGCCCTGCCAACATGCAGCAGCAGGAAGCAAAAGATATGGTGCAGAAAATACAGCCACTCAGTCACCAGCAGGTATTTTTTACACGAATATTCTACGAAACACCTTATAACCTATTTACAGGCGAGAAAATCTCACTGGCCGGCAAAAATGTATTGCTGGTATGCGGTATAGCCAAGCCTGCGCCTCTCATCAGCCACCTGGAGCGGGATGTAGCGGCGATACATCCCCTTACTTACGCTGACCATCATTACTTCCTGAAAAAAGATCTGGAAGAGATAAAGGAAACGTTTAACAACTGGGATGTACCCGATAAGATCATTGTTACTACAGAGAAGGACGCCGCGCGGCTGCACCTGCATGCTGAGAACCTTAGCCGCTGGGGTATTGTTATAGCTGTGGTACCTATACAGGTTTCTTTTTTATTTAATGAAGGGAGTAAGTTTGATAGCTTAATTTTAAGCTACACAGAGAAAACCATTAACGAAAATAATTCGATGTATTATGGCGAGGAATAGTAAGAAGAAAAATCAGAACAGCGGCGGCAGGGTAGTGTACAAGGGCGTGCTGGAAGTAACCCGCTCAGGAATGGGCTATGTGATAGTGGAAGGGCAAGCCAAAGACATCGTTGTGAAAAGCCAGAACATACGCAATGCGCTGAACGGCGATGAAGTAAAGGTAGAGGTAGCGACCAGGGGTAAGAAGTTCGGCTCGAGGCCGGAGGGTGTGATAATAGAGGTAGTGAGAAGAAAGCAATCAGAATTTAGCGGCAGGGTGGAAGTACACGAACATTTCGCCTTCCTGGTGCCGGACTCAGACAGGATGCCGGTGGATATATATATACCGCTGCACCTGCTGAACGGTGCGAAGAATGGTGACCATAGTATAGCGAAGATCGTAGAATGGACTGAAAAGGCAAAGAACCCTGTAGGGGAAATAGTGAGCATACTGACCAATGAAACAGCCAACGAGATAGCCATGCAGGGGATACTGGTGGAAAACGGTTTCCCGCTTACCTTTCCTGATGATGTGATGGAAGAGGCTGCACGTTACCCTGAGGGTATAGACGAGACGGAAGTGAAGAAGCGCAGGGATATGCGGGATGAACTGACCATAACCATAGACCCTGTAGATGCCAAAGATTTTGATGATGCGATATCTATAAAAACCCTGAAGGGTGGATACTATGAGATAGGAGTGCATATAGCCGATGTGGGCCATTATGTAGCGGCGGGGACTGAATTGGACAAAGAAGCTTATCGCAGGGCTACCAGTGTGTACCTGCCCGACAGGGTGCTGCCGATGCTGCCGGAGCGGTTGTCGAACGAACTGTGTTCACTGCGCCCTGACGAGGATAAGTACACCTTCTCCGCCGTGTTTCAAATCAACAAAACGGGTAAAGTAAAAGATTACTGGCTGGGCAAAACGCTGATCCGCTCTAAAAGAAGGTTCGCCTACGAAGATGTACAGGAGATAATAGAAGGTGCCGATGGCGACCATAAAACTGAAATACTGCTACTGAATACCATAGCGCAGAACCTGAGGGCGCAAAGGTTTAAAAAAGGCGCTATCAACTTCTCATCGCAGGAAGTAAGGTTCAAATTGGATGAAAAGGGGAAACCTATCGGCATAATGGTGAAGGAGAGTAAAGAAGCCCACCAACTGATAGAGGAATTCATGCTGCTGGCCAACCGTACTGTGGCGGAATATGTATCGGGCATAAACGTGAAGAATAAGCCGGTGCCATTCCCTTATCGTGTACACGACGTGCCCAATGAAGACAAACTGAAGTTATTTGCCACTTTCGCATCGCGTTACGGGCATAAATTTAATACACATACTTCGCAGGCGATAGCAGAATCGTTTAACCAGATGCTGCAACTGGCAAAAGGCAAACCGGAGCAGCATGTGCTGGAAACATTAGGGATACGCACCATGGCGAAGGCGGTATATACTACGGACAATATCGGTCACTACGGTCTGGGCTTTGAACATTATTGCCATTTCACGTCGCCCATACGCCGTTACCCCGATGTGCTGGTACACCGGGTTTTGCTGGAATGCCTGGAGCAGGATATCAAACCCATCAAACACCTGGAGCAGCAGTGCCGGCATTGCAGCGACCAGGAGCGCCGGGCTATGGAGAGTGAGCGGGCAGCCAATAAGTATAAGCAGGTGGAGTATATGCAGGACTATGTGGGTGATGAGTTTGAAGCAGTGGTGAGCGGTGTGGCCAGTTTTGGTTTCTGGGCAGAGACGGTAGCGCACAAGTGTGAAGGCATGGTGCCTATAAGCGACCTGTATGATATAGATGAATTTGAACTGCTGGAGGGTGAGTACGCGTTGGTAGGCCGGCGTACCAAAATGAGATTTGGCGTAGGTGATAAAGTAAAGGTGAAAGTGGTATCAGCCAATCTTGCAAAAAGGCAGATAGACTTCAGCCTGGTGGAAGCAGATGACGCAAAACCGAAAAGAAAGACAACAGCGAATAATAAAGGCGCGGGAAGAAAGAGCGAAGGCAAAAAGAAAACAGCACGCAAGAAATAATAATGCAGGATTTTAAAGAGATAGTAACCGCATTTGAAAGCAGGTTACAACAGGGACAACTATTTCCGCAGGAGCCGGTAAACCTGTATGAGCCATGCAGGTACTTATTATCACTGGGGGCCAAACGTGTACGCCCGGCATTGTGCATCATGGGCAATGAGTTGTTTGGCGGGATAAATGAAGACGCATGGAATGTAGCTACAGCTATAGAACTGTTTCACAACTTTACACTGATACACGATGACATAATGGATAAAGCCCCGCTACGCAGGGGCAATCCTACCGTACATGCCAAATATGGGCTGACAGCGGGTATACTCAGTGGCGATGTAATGTGCATCAACGCTTATGTGCAACTGGCGAAGGTGAAGAGTCACTTACCTGAACTATTGCAACTTTTCAACACCACGGCGATAGAAGTATGCGAGGGGCAACAATTGGATATGGACTTTGAGCAGCGCGATGATGTATCGATAGACGAGTACATACATATGATTGCGCTCAAAACATCGGTACTATTGGCATGCAGCCTGAAGATGGGTGCAATAATAGGAGGTGCTTCGGAAACCGATGCTAATAAGCTATACGAGTTTGGCAAGAATGTAGGTATAGCATTCCAATTGCAGGACGATTACCTGGACGCATTTGGCGATACTGCCAAACTTGGTAAACAAAATGGTGGCGATATCAAAGCGAATAAAAAAACCTTCCTGCTGCTGAAAGCTAAGGAACTGGCAGGAGCGAACAGCAATCAGCTGGATGAGCTAATGGTGGCGGAAGAAGAGTTGAAGGTGCAGGGCGTATTGTCGCTATATAGGGAAACCGGTGCAGATGAACTGTGCCGTGCGGCAGTAGAAGCATATTCT
>DATCSV010000053.1:0-13821 GCA_036568285.1 Flavipsychrobacter sp.
CGGTAGTGGATGTAGATACCGCGGGCAGGGTGCTGGTTCCTAAGATGTTGCTGGAGCGTGCAGGCATAAAAAAAGATATGGTTTTTACAGCCCAGGGCGACAAAGTGGAGCTGTGGGATAAAGATACTTACTATTCGTATATCGAAGAGCATAAGGACAACTTCAGCGACCTGGCAGATGAGATAAGTGGTGAAAACCAAAAAACGCCCGGCGATGAGTGATATGGACACGCCTGAGTTTTACCACGCCCCGGTAATGCTGCGTGAGGCGGTAGAAGGACTGGCGATAAAGGAAGGCGGAGTGTATGTGGATGCAACATTTGGTGGCGGCGGACACAGTAGGGAGATCTTAAAAAGTTTGGGTGAGCAGGGCAGGCTGATAGCCTTCGACCAGGATAGCGATGCCTGGCGCAACAGGCCGGACGATAACCGGCTGACTGATGTACATGAGAATTTCAGGTACATGCGCAGGTTCCTGAAGTTGCATGGTGCTCCGCAGGTAGATGGCATACTGGCCGATCTGGGGGTAAGCTCCTACCAGTTTGATACCGGTGAGCGTGGTTTTTCTATCCGCTTCGATGGTCCGCTGGATATGCGTATGGATAGCAGAACGGAGTTAACTGCGGAACAAGTGTTGAAGGCTTACAGTGAGCATGAATTGCATAAAATGTTTGAGCAATATGGCGAGGTGAGGAATGCAAAGCAACTGGCTAAACATATAGTGGAAAACAGGGGAAAAGCGGCGTTGAATAGTATTGACTCGCTGAAGGCATTACTGACACAGGTGATGAAGGGTAATCCTAATAAATACCTGGCGCAGGTATTCCAGGCATTACGGATAGAAGTGAATGATGAGTTGGGTGCGCTGAGAGATCTGTTGGAGCAATCGGTACAATGCCTGAAGCCCGGGGGCAGGCTGGCGGTGATCACTTTCCACTCCCTGGAAGACAGGATAGTGAAACAATTTATGAAGCGGGGCGCATGGGGAGAGGTGGAAACAGATGTTTTTGGCCGTGCGGTAACCGAACCTACATTGAAGCCACTGACAGCGAAACCCATTGAAGCGACAGAAACAGAAGTAAAAGAAAATCCACGTGCGCGTAGTGCACGTTTACGTATAGCAGAGCGGTTGTAATGAGTAAAGAGGCAAACAACATACATGTGCAGGAGGCGCCAACGCCTGCACAACGTGTCCGCAGCGACTGGAAAGCGTTGCTGGAGAAGTTGTCTTACACCGCTATAGTCAGCAATGTTCCATACATATCTTTTGTAGTGCTGTTATGTGTGCTGTATATCAGCAGCAACAAGCGTGCTGTAGACACCCAAAGGGAGTTAAACAAACTGAACGATACGCTGAAGGAATTGCGCTGGGAGTATATGGATGCGAAGTCGCAGATGATGCGCGCGCAGATGGAGACTGAAATAATAAAAAACTCGGACAAGCTGGGGTTAAAGCCTATGCTGATGCCGGCATTTAAAATAGAAAAACAACAACCTGCACAACCGCAAACCAATTGAATATTAAAAAAGACATACGGTTCAGGGTATATGTAGCATTTACATGTATGTGCCTCTTGGGATTGGCCATACTGGTAAAGGCTGCTGTCATGCAGGCGAAGGAAGGTCCGAGGTTGCGGGCCATGGCACAGAATATGCACACGCGCAATACTATATTGCCGGCGGAGCGTGGTAATATATATACAGAAAGCAACGACCTGCTCTGCTCCACTATTCCCCTGTTCGATGTGCATATCGACTTTTCTGTTATCGATTCCACGCTGTTTGCAGAACAGGTGGATAGCCTGGCGGGAGAATTGGCCGGATTATTCAATGATAAGAGTGCAGTAAAATATAAAAGCGAACTGAGAAAGGCTTACGCTGATGAGGAGAAATACTGGTTGCTCTGCAAAAACCTGGAGTACGACAAATACCAGTTGCTTCGTGAGTTTCCGATTTTCATTAAGGGCAAAAACAGGGGAGGCTTCATAGCAGAATCTAAGATGAACCGTATCAATCCCTATGGCATGCTGGCGTACCGCACCATTGGATTGTGGAGGGAAAACGCCCAGACAGTTGGGCTGGAAGCTACCTGCGATAGCCTGTTAAGAGGCCACCCCGGCAGCCGTGTAGAACAGAAGATGACCGGTGGTGGATGGATGCCTATTGAAGGCAGTGTGATGGAACCGCACAACGGCAAAGATGTGGTGACGACCATCGACCTGGATATACAAGGTATTGCGGAATATGCGGTAAAAAGCATGTGTGAGAAGTACGACCTGCAGTACGGCACTTGCGTAGTAATGGAGGTAGCCACGGGCAAAATACGTGCGATGGTAAATCTCGGTTTGCAGGATAATGGTAAATATTTTGAAGATTTCAATTACGCTATGATTCCTACTGAGCCAGGCTCTGTATTTAAGCTGGCAACTCTCAATGCAGTTTTCAATGATAAATACATTACCTCGGAAACGATTGTTGATGCTGAAGGGGGTGCGGTGCGTTTTGGTAATCTTACCATGAAAGACTCGCACCTGGGCCTGGGAAAAATGACCGTGAGGGATGCCTTCGCGCATTCATCCAATACGGTACATGCCAAGCTGGCGCAGCAGTACTATTATAAAGAACCGGAGAAATTTATCGCACACCTTAAGAAACTGCACCTGCACGAGAAAACAGGTATAGATCTGGCAGGCGAGCGCAGGCCCGTGGTGAAAAACCCTGAAAGCAGCTCATGGAGTAAAACGACCCTGCCCTGGATGGGAACGGGGTACGAGGTGCAGATAACACCACTACACACGTGCATGCTGTACAATGCCGTAGCTAATGATGGTAAAATGATGCGTCCATACCTGGTAAGTGAAGTACGGGAATATGGCACAACCGTTTACCGTAAGCAGCCACAGGTGCTGGAGCAGGCAATCGGCGATTCTGCAACAATAGCTCAATTGCGTGCCTGCGTGGAAGAAGTTGCACTTACAGGTACTGCAAAAAGCATTCAAAGTCCATACTATACTATAGCAGGCAAAACAGGTACTGCCCAGGTGGCAGATAAAGGAATAAAATACAGCGATGGCGTTTACCAGGGTTCATTTGTCGGGTATTTTCCCGCTGATGAGCCCCGGTACACGATCGCCGTAGTAATGCGGACGAAAAAACATGCGAGAAGTTACTATGGAGGTACGATTGCAGCACCTGTATTCAGGATGATAGCCGACCGCGTGTTTGCAGCGGGTAAAGGTTGGAAAACACCAACTGATAGCCTGGATAAGTCGAAGGCAAAATCAATGATTGCGCAGAAGGCCACAGGAAGTAGTTATCACGTTTTGCTGGGTGCGGTAGGAAAGCATATTAATGTGCCGGCATACAACACTGTTCACCATGTGCAGGCCGATTCGAGCAACAAGCTGATAGCTGAAGCTCAACCGGTGTATAAAGGAATAATACCCGATGTAAAGGGTATGGGGTTGAAAGACGCTTTGTATTTATTAGAACAGGAAGGCTTGTTCGTACATATAAAAGGCAAGGGAAGAGTCCGGGCGCAATCGGTTGCGCCCGGCACTATTGCCAAACGTGGGCAGGAGATAATACTGGAACTGGGTTCATGAAGCAACTGAAAGACATATTGACCGCTGTGCAGCCATTGCAGGTAACAGATGATACATCTGTTGACGTAAAGGCATTGTGCATTGATTCACGAAAAGTGGAGCATGGCAGTATGTTCATTGCAGTAAAAGGTACACAGGTAGACGGACACGAATATATTGATAGAGCTGTGGGGCAAGGTGCAGTTGCCGTAGTTGCAGAAGCCCTTCCGGCTGATAGGAAAGAAGGTGTCGTTTATATACAAGTGCAAGACAGTGCATCTGCTGCAGGTTTGCTGGCAAGTGCTTTCTACGGTCATCCCACACAACACATGAAGATAGTGGGCGTAACCGGTACCAATGGCAAGACCACGGTTTGCACTTTGCTCTACCAGTTGTTTGAAAAATTGGGTTACAAATGCGGCCTTATATCTACCGTTCAGAATCATATTCACGATAAAGTGGTTGCTGCTACGCATACTACACCAGACCCGATCGCAGTACACAGCCTGCTGGCTGATATGTATGCAGCAGGTTGTACCCATGTGTTTATGGAAGTAAGCTCTCATGCAGTACACCAGCAGCGCATATCGGGTATACATTTTACGGGCGGCGTATTTACCAATATCACGCACGACCACCTGGATTACCACAAGACTTTTGATGAGTATATCAGGGTGAAGAAAATGTTCTTTGACAACATGCCGGCAACAGCATTTGCATTAACCAATGCTGATGATAAACGTGGCATGGTGATGTTGCAAAACACTAAGGCGGCTAAACTGACCTACAGTCTGCGCATGCCGGCAGATGTTAAAGGCAAGGTGCTGGAAAACAACCTCACCGGGCTGATAATGGATATGAACGGTACCGAGGCGCATTTCAGGATGATAGGCATATTTAATGCTTACAACCTGATGGCGGCGTATGGGGTAGCTGTGCAGCTGGGCCAAGATAAAATGAACGTGCTGGCTGTGCTGAGCGACCTGCATGGTGCGCCGGGCAGGTTTGAAACTATCATGTCTCCCAACGATAAAGTATTAGGGATAGTGGACTATGCCCACACCCCCGACGCGTTGATAAACGTGCTGGCCACTGTCAACCAGTTGCGTACGGGCGGGCAAAAGGTGATTACTGTAGTAGGCTGCGGCGGCGATAGAGATAAAGCCAAGCGACCGTTGATGGCAGAGGTAGCTTGCGAGCATAGCGACAAGGCAATTTTGACATCAGACAATCCACGTTCAGAAAATCCGGAAGACATATTGAACGATATGGTAGCGGGCTTGTCGGTAGCACATAGCAAAAAAGTATTGAGGATAACAGACAGGAGAGAGGCGATAAAAACAGCCTGCACCCTGGCCAATGCAGAAGATATTGTATTGGTTGCCGGCAAGGGGCACGAAACTTACCAGGAGGTAAAAGGTGTCCGCCATCATTTTGACGATAGGGAAGTAGTAAGAGAAGCATTTGAATTATTAAATAAATAAAAGAAGAACAAAGGCGAGAGGATGTTATACCATTTGTTTACATACCTGAGAGAGCAATACGGGCTGTTTGGTGCGGGGATATTTTACTATATCACCTTCCGCGCTGCTATGGCTATCATTCTTTCGCTGGTTATCACTACCATAATAGGAAAGGGCCTGATAGGCTATTTGCGCAGGAAGCAAATAGGTGAAACCGTGCGCGATCTGGGCCTTCAGGGCGAAGCACAGAAGAGGGGTACGCCTACTATGGGTGGTATTATTATCATAGCAGCTATACTGATACCTACGTTGCTGTTTGCCAAACTGACCAATATATATATCATACTGATATTGTTGTCTACCGTGTGGCTGGGCCTTGTTGGCTTCCTCGATGATTACATAAAAGTATTTAAAAAGAATAAAGAAGGTCTGGCAGGTAGGTTCAAAATCATGGGCCAGGTAGGACTGGGTATAATTATTGGCTTGTCCTTATACTACAACGATCATGTGGTTACTACCCGCGAGGTGCTTCCCGACCAGTCTGTGTTATACAACCAGGCCGAAGAACAGGTGTCCAAGCCATTTACCCGTATCGATCAGACAGGTAAAGAACGTACGTATGTACATGTGAAATCGGTAACTACCACTATTCCATTTGTGAAGAGCCACGAGATGAGCTACAGCAAGCTGGCCGCTGTGTTTGGCAAAACTGCCGTGGATATAATGACGCCAATTGTCTATATACTGGTGGTTATTTTCATCATAGTTGCTGTGTCCAACGGCGCAAATATCACCGATGGTATTGATGGGTTAGCAACGGGCGTATCGGCTATTGTCGGTATCTGCCTCGGCGTATTCGCATACGTGTCGGGCAACTACGTATTCGCGGATTATCTCGGCATCATGCATATTCCCTACCTGGGCGAGCTGTCGATATTCATAGCTGCATTTATCGGTGCATGTGTCGGCTTCCTATGGTACAACGCATACCCTGCGCAAGTATTTATGGGCGATACGGGCAGCCTGGCGTTAGGGGGTATCATAGCCGTGTTGGCCATCATGATAAGGAAAGAACTGTTGATACCCATCATCTGTGGCGTATTTGTAATGGAGAATTTATCTGTGATGATACAGGTGGGATACTTCAAGTACACGAAGAAGAAATACGGAGAAGGCAGAAGGATATTCCTGATGTCGCCATTACACCATCATTATCAAAAATTAGGGTACCACGAAAGTAAAATAGTTACCAGGTTCTGGATAGTAGGTATGGCGTTGGCCATACTCAGCATCGTAACATTGAAAATGCAATAATGAGCGCGAACGAACATACAAAAAGGCTGGTTGTGCTGGGTGCTGCTGAAAGCGGCATAGGCGCTGCACTGCTGGGCAAGCAGCAAGGCTGGGATGTGTTCGTGAGCGATGGAGGTGCCATAAAAGATAAGTACAAGCAAGAATTAAGTGCGGCAGGTATAAGCTATGAAGAGAAGGCGCATACCGAGGGAAAAATACTGAATGCAGACTGCGTGGTGAAGAGTCCGGGCATAAGCGATAAGGTGGCAATAGTGAAAAAAGTGCGTGAGGCAGGAATTGAAGTATGTAGTGAGATAGAGTTTGGATACAGGTACAAAAACGACAGTAAGATAATAGCTATAACCGGTAGCAACGGTAAAACGACCACCACTGCACTCACTTATCATTTGCTGAAGGATGCGGGCCTTGACGTGGCGCAGGTAGGTAATATAGGCTACAGTTTTGCAAGGCAAATAGCCGAGCAGCCGCACCAATGGTATGTGATAGAAGTGAGCAGTTTTCAGCTGGATGATATTCACAGCTTCAAGCCGGACGTGGCAGTGCTGCTGAACATCACACCGGACCACTTAGACAGGTATGAATACAAATTTGAAAATTATATCAAAGCAAAATTCAGGATTGCCGAAAACCAGACAAAGAGAGAGTACTTCGTCGTGAATTACGATGATCCTGTAATCAAAGAACACATCACAACCCATTTTATTCAATCAAACACAATTTACTTTACGATGAGCGACCAACACATTACCAACGAGGGAGGATTTATCAACGACGACAAAATGAACATCCGCTTTAACGGTGAAGAACTGAATATGTCCATTCATGACCTCACTACTAAAGGCAAACATAATTTATACAATAGCATGGCGGCAGGCATATCATCCCGTATTGCGGGCATCAGGAAGGAGAAGATAAGGGAAAGCTTTTCGAGCTTCAAAGGATTGGAACACAGGCTGGAATTTGTCGCTACGATAAGAGGTGTTGATTTTATCAACGACAGTAAAGCTACCAATGTGAATTCTGTATGGTATGCACTGGAGAGCATGACAAAGCCCACAGTATTGATACTGGGCGGGCAGGACAAGGGAAATGACTACAACGAGATAATGGAACTGGTGAAGGAAAAGGTAAAGGCCATTGTATGTATGGGTATAGACAATGCGCCTATTCACGCAGCCTTTGACGGTGTTATAGAAAACATAGTGGATACACAGTCGGCTAAGGATGCAGTAAACGCTGCGTATGCGTTGGCGGAAAAAGACGAGGTGGTGCTGCTGTCGCCGGCATGTGCCAGCTTCGACCTTTTTACCAATTACGAAGACAGGGGCGAGCAGTTTAAAGAAGCTGTACGTAACCTCTAATAAAATAAAAGTATAGAAGACAACGGGATGAAACAATTGCTGAAACAGACTAAAGGTGACCAGGTGATTTGGGCGGTAGTTATTATACTATCGTTCATCAGCCTGTTGGCTGTTTATAGCGCTACCGGCTCATTGGCTTACAAGCATGATACTAATGCTAACTACTATTTAGTGAAGCAGGTGATCATCCTTGGGCTCGGGTTGATATTTATATATTTCATCCACCGGGTCAATTATACCAAATTTGCCCGCCTGGCGGTATTGTTTTATCTCATTAGTATACCCTTGCTGATATACACGCTATTCTTTGGTGTAAAGTTGAACGAGGGTTCGCGCTGGATATCATTGCCCGGCACAGGTATTACTATACAAACATCCGCTTTGGCACAGCTGGCCTTGTTTATGTTCCTGGCACGTATGCTCAGCATTAAACAGGCTGTTATCAAGGATTTCAAAAAAGGATTCCTGCCTGTGTTAGCACCTGTATTGTTAACCGCTGCACTGATTGCGCCGGCCAATCTTTCTACTGCGGTTATGATTGGTATTACCTGCTGCATCCTGTTTTTTATCGGACGGGTGCGGGTAAGGCATATCCTGCTGCTGGCCTTTGCGGGTATTATTGGCGGACTGTTGTTATATGGAGTATCTAAGGTTACCGGTTTTGGCCGTGCAGAAACATGGGAAAAACGTATAGTCGATTTCGTCGGTTCGGACGAAGACGGCAAACCAAAGGAAGAAGTGTACCAGGTGTTGCACGCAAAAATTGCAATAGCTAACGGCGGCCTTACCGGTCGTGGCCCCGGCAACAGCCAGCAGCGCAACTTCCTGCCACACTCTTACTCGGATTTTATATATGCGATAATTATAGAAGAATACGGATTGATTGGCGGTGCCATGATGGTTTTTTTCTACCTGCTGTTTTTGTGGCGGAGCATTTTGATATTCAGGCGGTGCCCTTATGCATTTGGGGCATTCCTGGCGGTGGGGCTGAGTACGACATTGGTATTCCAGGCTATGCTGAATATGGCGGTAAATGTACACCTCGTGCCGGTTACGGGTTTGACGTTGCCATTGGTAAGTATGGGTGGTTCGTCAGTATGGTTCACCAGTATGGCCATTGGAGTGATATTGAGCGTGAGCAGGTATGTAGATGAAATGGAAGGAAAGAAAAAAGCAGAGATGGAGAAAGCTGTGGCCGAAAGTGAAAGAATGAATGTAAAACCTGCACTGGGATAAGATGAGTGGATTGAAAGTGATAATAGCAGGCGGAGGAACGGGCGGGCATATATTTCCCGCAGTGGCGATTGGACATGCGTTAAAGAGATTAGTACCCGGCACAGAACTGCTGTTTGTAGGTGCGAAGGGCAAGATGGAAATGGAAAAAGTGCCGCAGGAAGGTTTTGAAATTGTGGGGCTGGATATTGCGGGGTTTGACAGGGGCAATATGTTGAAGAACATAACGCTGCCTTATAAAATTATAAAGAGCTATATGCAGGCAAGAAGCATACTGAACAGTTTTAAACCCGACGTGGTAGTCGGTGTAGGGGGCTATGCCAGCTTCCCTATGCTGAATGCGGCGCAGGGCCGTGGCATTCCCACGCTGGTACAGGAGCAGAATTCTTATGCAGGCAAGAGCAACAAGATACTGGGTAAAAAAGCAAAAGCCATTTGCGTTGGTTACGACAATATGGAGCGCTTTTTCCCTAAGAACAAGATCACCTTCACAGGCAATCCGGTGCGTAAGAATATTGCGCATTCTACAGTGAGCCGTGAAGAGGGGCAAACATGGCTGGGATTGGACCCACAGAAGAAAACTATCCTGGTGGTAGGTGGCAGCCTGGGGGCTAAGGCTATCAACGAAACGATAGACGCCCGACTGGAAGAGATATTGGATGAAGGAGTGCTGGTAGTTTGGCAAACAGGCAAGCTCTATTATGAACAGGCAAAAAATCGTGCGGAAGCACATAAGGATAAAGTAAAGGTGTTTGATTTTATAAAGGAAATGGACAAAGCATATGCTGCAGCCGATGTGGTAATATCCCGTGCGGGAGCGCTGGCTATTGCAGAACTGTGCATCGTCGCTAAGCCGGTAATATTTGTCCCGTTCCCGTTTGCAGCAGAAGACCACCAGACCAGTAATGCGTTGGCCCTGGTAGAGCATAATGCGGCCATGATGGTGAAGAACAGCGACGCTAAAACAGACCTGGTGGCAAAGTTGAAAAAATTATTAAAGGATAACGCCATGCAGGAATTGATGCAGGAAAACCTGCGGGCAATGGCGATAAAAGATGCTGACGAAAGGATAGCAAAAAAAGTATTAGAGATAAGTGGTAAAACTGTGTAATGAATATTGAAGGACTGAATAGAGTGTATTTTATTGGTATAGGTGGCATAGGTATGAGCGCCCTGGCTCGCTTCTTCGCGCAACGCGGGGTAGTGGTGAGCGGCTACGACCGTACTGAAACCGACCTGACCAGGAAACTGCAATCCGAAGGTATGACTGTTCATTATACTGATGATATATCGTTGCTGGACAAGGAGGCACAATTGGTAGTGTACACACCCGCTATCCCTAAAGGGCATACAGAACTGAATTGGTACAAGGACAATAACTATCCTGTATACAAGCGCAGCGATGTGTTGCAATGGATCACGGAAAGCTACTTCTCTGTAACCGTAGCTGGTACACATGGTAAAACCACCATGAGCACGATGATCAGCTACCTGCTGCGCGAGGCGGGTATGGGTTGCAATGCATTCCTGGGTGGCGTATCTGTGAATTACGACACCAACTATTGGAGCAGCGAGGCACCCATGGCAGTGGTAGAGGCCGATGAATACGACAGGAGCTTCCTGAAGTTGCGCCCCGATATTGCTGTACTGACGGCTATGGATGCTGACCACCTGGATATATATGGTACGCCTGAAGAAATGGAGAATGCGTATATAGAATATACACGCAACATAAAACATAACGGAACATTACTAGCCAAGCACGGACTGAAGCGTACAGGAGAACTGAAAGCTACGCATGTAATGACCTACAGCCTGCAAAATGATGCTGCCGACGTATATGCGTCCAATATCATGATGAAGAATGGCAGCTACGAATTTGACCTGCACTACAAAGACAGGGTAATAGAAAGCCTGCAACTGAACATGGGTGGTATGCACAATGTAGAAAATGCTGTGGCGGCAATTGCTATTACACAGTTGCTGGAGGTAGAGCCGGAGAAAGTGAAAGAAGTGTTGCCTGCCTTCAAAGGAGTGAAGAGAAGGTTTGAATATGTAGTAAAGAATGATGATGTGGTATATATAGACGACTACGCCCATCATCCTGAAGAGCTGGCATCGCTGATTAAGAGTGCGAAACTCTTGTTCAGTGATAAGAAATGTGTGGTGGTTTTTCAGCCGCACTTGTTCACACGTACCAGGGATCTGGCAGAGGGTTTTGCCCGCAGCCTGGATATGGCTGACCAGGTAATACTGCTGGATATATACCCGGCGCGTGAAGAACCTATTGAAGGTGTGACATCTGAAATGATAAAAGAAAAAATGGCTAACCCCAACTGCACACTGTTGAGTAAGGAGGGGTTGTTGCAATATGTAGAAGCTGCACCGCTGGAATTGTTGATTACCGCCGGTGCGGGTGATATAGACAAACTGGTAGAACCCATAAAAAAGATAATAGAGCGTAAATGAGCGTGAAGCGCAAAATATCGGTACGTAAAATATTACAGGCATTGCTGACGCTGGTGTTGGCGGTGGTGTCTGTTACTGCCGTATTGAGCGCTACAAAGCTGCAAAGGAACAGGACGCTGGCCGATGTTGATATACAGATCAATAACAAACAGTACGGTTTTGTAACAGAAAAAGAAATTGAGCAGACACTGTTGCGTGACGGAGAGATAAAGCGCGGTAAAACTAAACTGTCGGCGCTTAATGTGCGGCAAATGGAGAAAGTGGTAATCGCTAATCCATGGGTGGAAGATGCACAGGTGTATGTCGACAACAAACAGAAGCTGCATGCGTTAGTAGTGCAACGTGTGCCGGTAGTAAGGATTTTTGAGAAAGAAGGGAACAGCTATTATATAGATAAGAATATGGAGGTGCTGCCTTTGTCGCCTAAGTATAATTATTATACAACCGTAGTGACCAATGTACCCGAATTGAAAAATGACAGTGCAAGTAACATTCTGAAAGCGAAGATCATGGCGCTGGTGCAATTCATTCGGCGCGATACCTTCTGGAATGCACAGGTGTCTCAGCTTATCGTTCGCGACGATATGCAATTTGAAATTGTACCTGTGTTAGGAGAGCACCAGGTGATACTGGGTGATACCACTGATATGCAGCTGAAGTTTGATAACCTCTTTGCTTTTTACACGAAGGTGCTGAATGAAGTGGGTTGGGATAAATACCAGGTCCTCGACCTTAGCTACAAAGGGCAGTTGGTAGCATCGCCGGCACTTAACTGGAGGTTGCCTGTTGACAAGGTTATCAACCGCATTAACTGGGTGAGCAGCATTACCGGTGAAGCACCTGCTCCCAAACCGGTAGTTGCTGTAAAACCTGCACCGGTTTCAACGGTATCTACTGGGGTAAAGGCTGAATCGCCTGCCCCTGCCACGCCGGAAAAACAGATACAGGCAGAAGTGCCCGTAAAAGAAAAACCGCAGCAGCAGCAATCTGAACCTGCAGCAAAACCGGAAAGAAAAGCACCGACGAAGAAGGCTGAACCCAAGCAGGAAAAAGTAGAAGAAAAAAAACAAGAAGATAAAAAGCCGAAGTATATATACCAAGGCAACTAAAAAGTATAAATGTAAGTAGTATGAGTAAAAAGCAACCCATCATTGTAGGCCTGGATATAGGTACCACGAAAGTGGCTGCAATCGCCGGAAGGAAAAATGAGTTCGGAAAGCTGGAGATACTGGCCTTCGGGCGGGTGGAGTCGGCCGGGGTAAGCCACGGTGTTGTGATGAACATCGACCAGTGTATCCGCTCTATCGAACATGCTATCGCAAAATGCCTGGAGTCAAACCCTGACCTGGACATCAACGAGGTGTATGTAGGTATTGCCGGCCAGCACATCAAGAGTCTGCAGACCCGTGGCGACAGGGTGCGTTCCAATTCTGACGATGTCATCAGCCAGGAGGATATTGATATGCTGATACGCGATCAGTACAAAACTTACATTCCGGCGGGCGACCAGATCATCGATATTGTTCCGCAGGAGTTTAATATTGATAGCACCCCTAACGTACTGGAGCCTATCGGTATGAATGGCGTGAAGATCGGTGCCAACTTCCATATCATTACGGGCGATAAGAATGCTATCCGCAATATCAAGCGTTGCGTAGACAAAGCTTCGCTTACTACCCGCGACCTGGTGCTGCAGCCATTGGCATCTGCCGCTGCAGTAATGAACGATGAAGATATGGAGGCGGGTGTTGCTATAGTGGATATCGGCGGTGGTACTACTGATATGGCGGTGTTTTACGACGGCATACTGAAACATACTGCGGTGATACCTTATGCAGGTGTAAATATTACCAATGATATACGCAGTGGCTTAGGTGTATTGCGTGCACAGGCCGAAGCTATGAAGGTGCAGTATGGTACAGCGTTGGCTGCCGAGGCAAATGCAAATGCATACATTACAATCCCCGGCTTGCGTGGATTGCCGGCTAAAGAAATATCTGTAAAAAACCTGGCGCATATCATACAGGCCCGCACACAGGAGATATTGGATTACGTGCTCTTCCACTTGAAGCAGATAGGATTGGACAAGAGGCTTTATGGTGGCATCATCCTTACGGGTGGTGGCGCGCAGCTGAAGCACATGATACAACTTACGGAATACACTACCGGCCTCGGTGCGCGCATCGGTTACCCCAACGAGCACCTGGCAGGCGGCTATGCTGAGTCGTTGATGAACCCCATGTATTCTACCTGTATTGGTTTGATACTACGCGGTTACCATGATTTTGAAAATGGTAAAATGCGTTTTGTAGGCGACGGAGGTAATTATATATCCGCGCAGCATGTTGCGGCAGAGGCTGAACAACCCGAGGAAGACTTTATTGAGGAATCCCGGGAT
>DATCSV010000054.1:0-7575 GCA_036568285.1 Flavipsychrobacter sp.
CGCCCTGTATTCGAAGACCTGAACGGCGGTAACCCCAACTGTGCTTTGCATTGCATAAACGGCGGGGAGCTTCACAAAATAGTGTATAACCATATACTGAACCTGTTGGGTAGCGGGGCCACAGTGATAAATGTGGAAGAATCTCCCTGCTACTATGTGGGAGAGATAACTGTTCCGCCGGGTGCCGAAGTATGTTACGGCATGACGCCGGGTACTACAAAATGGGTATATATGCCCTGCGACATCAACGGCTGCTGCTATAGCGAGCTGACACCGGTGGGCGGCAGTACGTACTACAAAAATGTGATACAAAGCACTGCATGCCCTGCCACTCCCTATACGCCGGTAAGCACCGAGATAGAATGGGAATGTGATATACTGGGTGGAGGTACAGCAAGCTTTATTGTACCCTTTACACCTGATATGCCTATCGTTTGCCAGCATACATGTATGTCGGGATACGCAAAGCCAGGCAAGCCGAATGACGTACCGGAAATTGCTACAGGTTCGTTCTCTAACCTGCACATCTTCCCCAACCCGGTAAATGATGAACTGCATGTAAGCTTCAGCATGCCGGCTGGCAATGACATTTCGGTACAATTAATAGACATTACCGGAAGGTTAATCACGGAAAAGCAAATACAATCTGTTGACGGTAACCAGGAAATAGTGATAGATACAAGGGCGCTGGCACCAGGTGCTTACGGTGTCAAAGTTATCTACCCGGGAGGACAGTTAACGACCAAAGTAGTTAAATAAGCTCACTGAACAAGACATAACAGTCTTCTTGTAAACAACAAAGGCTACCGTATGGTAGCCTTTGTTTATAATGTAAGTAGATATTATTCGCCTACTACTTCAAAATCAATTTCCAGTACGTTGTCTTTACCGAAATCGATCTGAGCTTTGTGTGTACCCACCTCTTTCACATCACCTACCAGTGTTATGCGACGGCGGTCTATTTCATAACCCTTTTGCTCGCGTATAGCGCGTGCCAGTTGTATAGAAGTAACAGAGCCGAAAATCTTTCCGCTGGTACCGGTCTTGGCGCCTATTTTCACAGGGCTTGACTTCAGTACGTCAGTTACTTTAGCTATTTCAGCCAGCAATGCGTCTTCGCGTTTCTTCAACTGCTTGCGGCGCTCTTCCAACATCTTCATGTTAGACTGGCTCGCTTCCACAGCGAATTTCTGAGGTATTAGGTAGTTACGGGCGTATCCCGGCTTTACTGCTACCAGCTCGTGGGCTGAGCCCAGGTTGTCTACATCCTTAATTAATATGACTTGCATTGGTTATTACTTTAAAAGGTCTGTTACATAAGGCATCAGGGACATCTGGCGTGCCTTTTTAATTGCTTGTGCTACTTTGCGCTGATATTTCAGCGAGTTGCCGGTAATACGGCGGGGCAGCATTTTACCCTGCTCGTTTACAAATTTCTTCAGGAATTCAGGGTCTTTGTAATCAATATACTTGATACCCATTTTCTTGAAACGGCAATACTTCTTCTGGCGATGCTCTACGCGTGTAGAGGTCAGAAATTTTATATCGTTTTGTTTAGCCATTGTTCAGTTCTTTTTAAATGTGATTAAGCGGTAACGCTCTCTTCTGCGTTAACTTTATTACGCTTTCTTGCATTGTACTGCACGGCGTATTTATCCAGCTTGGTGATCATGTGGCGCATTACAGACTCATCGCGGTTCATCTGTATTTCCAGCGGACCATTGCTCTGAGGGTCTGCCTGGTACTCAAGCACCCAATACAAGCCTGTAGTCTTCTTGTCGATGGGGTAAGCCAGTGAGCGAAGGCCCCATGCGTTTTCGTGAACGATCTTGCCACCGTTCTCCTTAATAAAATCTGCGTACTTTTTCTGAGCCGCTTTGTACTCATCTTCTGCCAATACCGGCGTGAAAATGACCATCAGCTCATAATCCTGAAGGTTTTCTGTTGCCATAAAATTGTTTTTGTTATTAAATATTTCCCCGCGTATCCGGCAGCAACGCTGGTTATCGGCCCGAAGATGGACAAATAGCCGGATAATTTTGGGAACGCAAAGGTAAGGGGATTTCCTGATTTTATGAAATCATGGCAGGAAAATATCTAATATTATTGATTTTCAGCCTTTTGCACGAATATTTTCCGCCATACGGCCCTTAACACCAGGTACACGGGAAAGAGTATTATTACCAGCAAAACCGCTGAAAATAGTATTTCAGCCACGCCGCTAATATCTAATTTGCCATTAGCGTAGCTGTCCACTATACGCACAACTACAGTTACAATTGCAGGCATAGCCATAAAACGGATATGGTGAATGAAGAGCTTTTTCATGTCAATCCCGAAAATAGTGAATGATCCTTTATATGGCACGAAATTCTATCTCATTCTTACATGCAGCAGGAAATTTCCCCCTAAACGAGTGATGCCAAAAATGGCAAATCCCCCGACATGGGGTAGATGATTGATAAACACCCATTCTACATTTGACATGTCTAAAATACTGAACGATGAAACACGGCTTATTCTTGCTTTTTTGCTGGTTGTTGATGGGCTATACGCAGATGGCTGAAGCAGCCAATGTAACCGGAAGGATAACAGCTAGCGAAGGCGAAGCGTTGGCCGCCGCAACCGTTGTAGTGTTAAACCAGTCGGACAACACCCTTGTGCGGTCTGCTATCACTAATGAGGATGGCGGGTTTGTATTGCAGGAAATAGCCCCGGGAACATACTCGCTAAAAGTAACCATGCTGGGATACAATACATACAGCGAAGAAATAACAGTGGCAGCCGTAGATATGCAGTTGAAAGAAATACGACTGGAAGCCAAAGCCAATAAAATGAAAGAGGTGACCGTGCGTGGACAAAAGCCATTGATAGAGGTAAAAGCGGATAAACTGATAGTAAATGTGGATGGTAGCATTATCAACACCGGTTCATCCGCTATGGAAATACTGGCCAAATCGCCCAATGTAACCGTTGACCAGAATGACAACATCAGCATCAAGGGCAAGCAAGGTGTCACCGTAATGATAGACAGTAAAATGATGGCGGTGTCGGGCACAGACCTGGCAAATATGCTGAAAGGCATGTCGTCTAACAGCATAAAGCAGATTGAAGTAATAAGCAACCCCGGCGCGAGATATGACGCAGCCGGAACAGGGGGGATCATTAATATTGTAACCAAACGCGACCAGCGTATGGGCATAAATGGTAGTGTGAATGCTTCTTACGCCCAGGGTGTGTACCCAAAGTATAGTGCAGGCATGAACCTGAACTACCGCAATAAGAAAGTGAGCAGCTATGTCAGCTATAATTACTCACGTAGATGGTGGTTCAATCACCTGAAGCTCAACAGGAAGTTTTATGATAATGCTGACGTCCTGCAGTTTTCTTATGTGCAGGATAACTTCATGAAGATGCCCATGAACAACCATAGCGGCAGCTTCGGGCTGGACTACAGCGTGGGGAAGAAGACCATTATAGGTATAGCGGGTACGGCAGCCACTACAGGTTTCGACCAGTTTGCCGAAAACAGGTCGCGGGCACTGAATGGCAATAATGATCTTATCTACCATTTCAATACAAACGGTAATCACAGGCAGGACTATTACAACTATTCGGGCAACCTGAATCTGAGGCAGAATTTCAATGAACAGGGTAAGCTACTCAGTGTAGACCTGGATTACGCCAGCTATTGGAGCAAAGCCAATCAGAATTTTGAGACTATGTACCTGCTGCCTGATGGTAACAGGTACCAGCCAGATTATTTCATGCGCAGCGACCTCTCAGGCTTAACACGCATCCGTTCTGCAAAGGTTGACTATACACACCCACTGACAGAAAAAATGAAGCTGGAAGGGGGTGTAAAATCCAGCTATGTTACTTCCGACAACGAGCCACTGTTTTATGAAAAGACTACAGGCGAGTTTATATTGGATGTAAAACGCAGCAACCATTTTATTTACAGGGAGAACATTAACGCAGCATATGTGAACATGAACAAAGAATGGGAAAAATGGAGTACACAGATTGGCCTGCGCATGGAAAACACCAATGTGACTGCCGAACAGATAACGCTCGACAGTACTTATCAGACTAACTATACACAATTGTTTCCCAGCTTTGCAGTGCAGCATGCAATAAACGAGAAAAATGACCTGGGGCTTACATTGAGCAGGAGAATACAAAGGCCGAACTATCAGCAACTCAACCCGTTTAAATATTTTATTGATAACACCACCTACCGTGCAGGCTATCCTTACCTGCGCCCGGCACTTACCTATGCTGTAGAAGCATCTCATATCTTTAAGAAGAAGTTTATAACAACGCTCAGTTATAGCGTAACGAGTGATAACATTACCGAAGTAATACAACCCAGCGATACAGAAGATTCAGTCACAGTGCAGATACATAAGAACCTGGCGAGTGTAGACAATTATTCTATAAGCGGTGCATACCCATTTCAGATTACAAAATGGTGGAGCAATGTGACCAATGCAGTGTTGTATTATGCACACTACCGGGGCTTCATTGCCAATACCAACCTGAGCGATGGCGCACCGGCTTTCAATATCAATATCACGAACAACTTTACGCTGCCCAAAGGATTCAGGGCTGAGCTGGGCGGATGGTACCAATCGCGGCAGCTATATGGCTTTATGGACCTGCAACCCATGTGGATGCTGAATGCCGGCATACAGAAGAACATACTGAAAGACAAGGGTACACTGCGCCTGAATGCGCAGGATATATTCTGGACCGCACCGCCAAGCGCTACATCGCTATACAATTCTTACCGTGAAGATTTTGAAGTGAACCGGGAAACAAGGCAAGTGACACTGTCGTTCAGTTATCGTTTCGGAAATAATAAAATAGGCCCGGCCCGCAGGCGCACAGGTGGTGCAGAAGATGAAAAGAGCAGGGCCGGTAATGGTTAAACAATTAAGATTTTCGCATATCCAAACCAAATGAGTAATACCTGTATTTACAGGTGCTGTAAGAGCCCCTTAGCTTAATGCTGTTGAGCATTGAAAGCAAGGGGTTTTTATTTTACTGAAATTGCCTGCCGTCTATGCCTAACCATTGCAGGGCATTTTCGTACAGCAATTTGTCTTTTGTTTGCTTAGAAAAAGAGTCCATACTTTCTATCAACCTGCCGGGGTGATGTTCGCCCAGGGGGAAGGGATAATCGCTACCCATACATACCTTGTCCTCGCCCATTACATCTACTACGTATTGCAATGCTTTATCGTCATGAGTAAGTGCGTCTATCCAAAACTTGCCGATATATTCACGCGGATTTACGTTGTTATCTACAGCGCACAGGTCGGGACGGACATTAAAACCATGTTCTATCCTGCCAATAGTGAACGGAAAACTTCCTCCGCCATGTGCGAAAGCCACGCGCAGATTGGGGTGGCGCTCAAATACACCTGCGAATATCATGGAGCTGATGGCGCGTGCTGTTTCAGCCGGCATACCTACCAGCCAGGGCAGCCAGTATTTGGTAATGTCCTGTTCGCCCATCATCTCCCACGGGTGAACGAATATGGCGCAACCTAATTCTTCCGCAGCCTGCCAGAAGGGTTCAAACTCTGCATCACCCAGGTTCTTTTTATTGATATTGGAACCTATTTCCAGTCCCGGCATTTTCAGTTCTTTCACGCAGCGTTCCATCTCTTTGATGGCCATATCTATATCCTGCAGGGGAACTGTGCCGATGCCTGAAAAACGTGTAGGATGAAGGTCAACACACTGTGCAATATGATCGTTAAAAAAACGGGAGGTTTCCAACCCATGTTCCGGCTTGGCCCAATAGTTGAACAGGACAGGGATAGTAGATAACACCTGCACACCTACTTCAGTCATATCCATTTCTTTGGTGCGTACGTCGGCACTCCAGCAATTCTCTTCCACTTCGCGGAAGAACTTATCGCCCTTTATCATACGCGCACAGCAGGGCTTATGATGCTCCAGGTGAATAAAATCGCCGTAACCGAATTTCTTAAACCAATCCGGAATATGCTCCGGCATGATATGCGTGTGTATATCTATCTTCTTATAAGCCAAAACTCAAAAATTAAATACCAAAAAATACTACTATAAAAGTACAGCTTTACGGTACAGTAAGCTAATACAACTTAAAGTTCTTAAACAGCGAAAGCTGAATAATCGATGATGATATGAAATTATTAGCACCATTAGCATCATATTGATGCATATGCGCCAGTTGAATATTGAAATCTTTATCGAAACGATAACCTATGCCCGTATATATCCAGTTGCGTGCGTACGATTGCGGCAACAGGTTATCGGCCTGGTTGATCCATAATTCATCGAAGCCATTGAAGAATATAGTGTGCTTCCCATGGTTTAGCTTAAACAGGTCAAATGACACAATGATCCGGTAACGGAAACGATTGGCAAAGGTTGTACCATCGATCTCCGCCAAAGGGTTAATGTTAGGATAGCGGACTACTATGTTGTCTATGAATCTGTGCTCAAAACGAAACCGGTGTTGGATGTTTACTTTGCCCACACGCGAGGACAGGAAGACCTGCTCCCATATATTGTGTTCGTTTTTAGGTATGGGTTGGCTATACGGACTGTAAGGCCAGGAGCGTACAAAAGAATAACCAATACTGAGCTCTACGTGATCATGTATCTCATAATCTACTGAAGGACGGAAAATAAATGTGGCCTGGTCTTTTAAAAAGTCGCCCGTGCGTTCGTGTAACTCGTTGGTAATATTGAGTTTTTCCGAAAGGTAAAACCTGTTAAGCAGCAGCCCCCAGGTGTTTACATTGCCGCGGGTGACGGTTTGTGCAAAACATAGTTGAAGGTTTGAAAGGAGTATTAACAGTACTAAAAAGCTCTTTTTACTAATCATTATTTCTATCCAGTTTCAATTTTTTGATGTGTTGATACGTGACGAAAATCTCATTGAATTCCTCTGCTATTGCTCCGTCAAAAGGCCCAAATTTTTCTTCAAACATTTCCAGAAGGTTACCAGCCTCTTTGCTCCCCGATATATACGCCCATTGTAGTTGATATGCAATTTTTAGCTGCTCTTCAGAGTTCCAAGGATATTTATCTCTAGTTGTAGAGGTATAGATGTTTATTGTCGTTTTTATTTGCTCTGCGTTATAATGGTAGGAGTTTAAAAGGAAATAGCTGAAACGTTTCGTTTGATTTTTTTGAAGATAAACTTTCGTTACATAAAAGGGTTTCCAAACTAAATTCATATCGTCACCAACGGCCAACAAATAGTATTCCGTGATAACTATCGTGTCTTGTTTTTGTACAACACTACAATTTTGCGTTGCATCCCATTCAAAGATTACTTCTTTTGTTTTACAATCGTATAAGACGGCTTCCGAGTAACATTTCTCTTTTATATCATTGTATTCACTGTGTTCCCAACCGTAAAAGCCTAAACTTTTATTGACAATATTGAAAACATGAGTTGGTTTAGCCTTTATATTGTATTCATCTTTTTTCCAATCACACTCATCCTGCGCAGTACTGGGTACTACAAAAAGTAAGAAAAATATTACCGAATAATACCTCAACACTAAA
>DATCSV010000055.1:0-2106 GCA_036568285.1 Flavipsychrobacter sp.
AAACGTGTTCATAGTGATATTCAAGAAATTCTTTCAAGGGTAAAAATTTGTGCGGTTTAATAATAGTGGTTTTGTCATATCGCTTGAAATAGTCGTTGATTATTTCATCGTTATAGCCAGACAGGTGTTTTGACACCTGAATCGTATAGTCTGGCAATACAGTGATATACCCCCTGTCAAATGCTTTATCATGTAAGGCATTTAGACATAGTCCGTTTTGTGGATTGGTACGATTATTTTCGTCAGTCTTCCACGGTACAATATGACTGGCAACAAGTAGTCCCGGCACATTGAGTCCGGTAATGCAACAGGTTTGGGTATATTCAGCCAGTACTGCTTTCCTAAAAAAATCTTGATAGATTCTGGTTTTAACAGTTCTGATTTTGTTCTCACCTTTAGGTAAATCATCAATATCAATATCCAAAATTGATTCAATGGGTTGCTTCTTGGCTTCCGCAATCATCTTGGTACTTTCGTATGCCAGTTTATTCCAGTCAGCGTGAAACTCATGCCATATTTCTTCATCCAATTTACTTCTATTTCCTAGCCCGCTTACACCCCTTGCTTTTAATTCTGGGTCAAGGCTGCCGAAGTTGCCAAGCTTGCGCGCAACAGCACCTGGTGTTCTTCCGACAATCTTTGCTACCTCCTGAACTTTAGGATTGCGTGAATGAGCTTGCCCAAATGGTATTTCGCAATACAATTTAAAAGCTATGATGGTTTGCTCGCGGGTCCAGACATCTAATCTAGGCATAGAGAGTAATTTCCTTAAAATTAATCGCTAATCATCCATTACAAAAGTATTTGTACTAAATGTATTGTACAATCGGAAATAAGTGAACTATTCATCCTCACAAGCCAAAAACATATTCCCACAGCCAATATTTAAACAAAAATGCACTTGCCATTTTGCATTCGTATGCAGGAAACAGCCGAAATCGGTTCTTGAGCCACATCTACCGCATGTCGTAGGCTGTTCGGATAATATCCAATACGAAGTCATATCAAGCATAGTTGTACAAAACTATCTACTTCGGATATTCTGTGCAATCGGAAATAAGTGAACTATTTACCTACTCAAATCCTTCGCTGAAAAACTCTTCCAGCGTCAACCCGTGCGCATTGACAATTTTTATTAAGTTCAAAAATGTAATGTTATGACCTCGTTCATAGCGGCCGTATTGTGTACGAGGAAAGTCAAAGGCATAAGCAAAAGTTTCGTGGCTGGTGTAACCAGCCTGTAACCGCAATTCTCTTATCCGCTTGCCCAGCATTTTCAGATATGCCTCATCGTCAGGTATTTTCTTAGCCTTTGCCATATTGATTCCGAAAAGTACCACGTACACCACATTAAAGGCACTCCATTTAATTGCACCTCATTTATGAGAATTATTTTTACCTTTACCCAAAATTTACAGTCCATGAACAACCGCTTTGAAGACTTTCAGCACAGCGCCGAAGAGCTATCGGCCTATATCTTCTCGATAGATACCTTCATCATATCGCTGAAGACCGAAGAGATCATCCGCTTCACCACCACCCGCCCCGACGATTTCAAGCAGTGGCTCGACCACCACCACATCCGCAACGTCAACGAAACCCTGGGCAAAATGGTGTACAACTACTACTTCCCGGCGGGGAAAAATAAAGAACCATAGGCCACACGAAATTAGTCTCCCCTTTAGGGGGATAGGGGGAAAACCCTGGGCAAAATGGTGTACAACTATTACTTCCCGGAGAAGAAAAAATAATCAACCTAACAACACCAATCATCTTTCCCCGGTTAACGTGAAACTGCTTCATTCTTCGCAGTGATGTTATGTATGGTTGAGTTATTGTAATTAGGATAATTTACATAATTATTGTCTCTTTGCTGTAGTAAAATTGAATTAAATTGCGTAAATCCCGCTACCCCGCCCGACCAACCTGGCATCGCAACCCCCAAAAAATCATAAATAAAACAATGCTCCCGCCATTCCCTTACCGGAACAAATATTACCCCGCTGCCCCCCGCCCCACCGAGGGGCTTTTTTATACCCCTCACTTCTCAGAAAAAACACGCACAGAGTTAACATTATTTAACATTCCGGTTGTAACATATTCATT
>DATCSV010000056.1:0-2621 GCA_036568285.1 Flavipsychrobacter sp.
ACACGTTTGTTGGCATGTAGCACCAGGCTGGCTTTATCATCACTGAGTATGCCACTGCCGCTGTAGTACCACAAGCTGTCAACAGCTGTGCCGGGCAGCAACTCATAATGTCCCGTACTCTCTAATTGTATTTTGAAACGAAGTGTATTTTCGGATTTATCCTCCCACGTTTCCAGTAGCATACTGCTTTTATCATCCCCGTCTTTAGAGAACCGTGCATGGTAACCCGTATAGGTGTGACCGGTATCATTGGTGCCATCGCCCCTGTAGGTTTTGTAAAAGCGTGCACGGTATTCATATTGGCAACTATCGCCCCAGTAGCCGCCTGTACAAGCGCATTTGCCCGATTTGCATACACCGTCGTTCAGGCATACCACACCCTCGCAAGATAGTTTTGTTTCGCATATACTGCCCGTATATCCATCGGGGCAGGCGCATTTCCCATCACTGCAGCTACCGCCGTTGAGGCAGGTAATGTTCTTGCAGTTATCCGGTTTGCACGCCGTGTAAGTTACTGTGGCAAATATCGCCAGGAGAATAATGGTTGTGTATAGGGCGTTCTTCAGGTTGTTCATAATCAGAATAGTGTTGGGGGTTAACTATGCGGCGAAATTAAGCATAAACCCGGAAATCTAATCTTCCAATTCTATCCATACCGGGGCATGGTCGCTCGTCTTCTCCCAGCCACGTACATGGCGGTCTACACCCGCTGCTTTCAGTCGGTCGCTCAACTCGGGGCTCAGCAGGAAGTGGTCGATACGCAGCCCCGCATCGCGGTCGTAAGCCTTGCGGAAGTAGTCCCAGAAGGTATATATCTTTTCATCGGGGTACAGCTTGCGTATGGCATCGGTCCAGCCCTGGCCCACCAGCTTATGAAAGGCTTCTCGTGTCTCCGGGCGGAAGAGGGCGTCCTTCACCCAGCGCTCGGGTTTGTACACATCCAGCTCGGTGGGCATTACATTGTAGTCGCCCGTGAGTATCACCGGTACACCAGTAGCCAGCAGTTCTGCCGCATGCAGGGTCAGCCTTTCAAACCATTGCAGTTTGTAGTCGAACTTTGGCCCCGGTGCGGGGTTGCCATTGGGCAGGTACAGGCAGCCTACCAGTATCTCGTCGTTTACCAGTGCTTCTATATAACGGCTGTGTGTGTCTTCATTATCGCCAGGCAGCACGCGCCGCTGCTCCTCGATAACCGCCCCCCGCGACAGGATGGCCACGCCGTTCCAGCTCTTTTGCCCATGCCATATGGCGTTGTATCCCGCATCGTTGATGGCCTTTAGCGGAAATTTTTCATCGGGAGCTTTCAGTTCCTGCAGGCATACTATATCGGGTTTCGACTCTTGCAACCAGCGCAGCAGTACAGGCAGCCTGCCGTTGACACCGTTGACATTGTAAGTGGCTATTTTCATAAGGATATTTAAAGTTAAACGGTTTATGCAGGTAGTTGGTTCGGAATGCGAAAATTTATATAAGTGGTAAAGTCCGAATGTAGTGATAATAGTCAATGGCAGGGGGTGAGTATTGTCATAAGCCGACGGGATATGGGTGGGTACCTTTAACCTTTAATCAGATAACGTAACCAAAATAAAAACAACATGAAAAAACTGGAAAACAAAGTAGCGATAGTAACAGGCGCAGGTGCGGGATTGGGTAAGGCTATCGCCATGCTGTATGCCGAGCACGGCGCTAAGGTGGTAGCAAGCGATATCAGTACACCAAGACTGGCAGAGCTGGAGGCGGAGATAACCGCTGCAGGTGGTGTGGTGAAAACTGTAAAGGCTGATATGGCCGTGCCTGGAGATGTAGAGGCAATGGTGCAAACTGCTGTCAGCAACTTTGGCACGGTAGATATACTGGTGAACAACGCCGGGGTAATGGACGATTTCAGCCCTGTGGCAGACGTGAGCGATGCCCTGTGGGACAGGGTGATGAAGATAAATGTAGACGGCCCCTTCAGGGCTATGCGCAGTGTGCTGAAGATCATGCTGGAAAAGGGTAGTGGCTCCATAGTCAATATAGCATCAATAGGCGGGCTGAACGGTGCCAGGGCCGGCGCTACATACACGGCCAGCAAACATGCATTGATAGGGCTGACTAAAAACACAGGCTATATGTATGCGAAGCTGGGTATACGTTGCAACGTGATAGCGCCCGGCGCTATGGAAACCAGCATAGCCGAAACAATAGATTTTGAGCACCTGCCCGCACTTGCTTTGGTGAACGAGCGCATTATGCCCGGCATGGCGCTGAACCCACGTAGCAGCGACCCGATGGAGGTAGCCAGGGTAGCACTCTTCCTGGGTAGTGATGATGCAAGCTTTGTAAACGGCGCTACAATAGTAGCAGACGGCGGGTGGACGGCTTATTAGCCTACATACTCTTCAAACAGTCTTTGCAGGGTAGATTGTAAGTCATCGGTAATGCCGGGGTGCGGGCGCGAGGTTTGGATGACTGAACTACGCACGGCCGTCAGCCAGCGGAAGCGTGAGGCAATATCGAATGTGGCGATATTGCCTCCGTCTTTTTGCCCGCAACATACTTTCTCAAACGACCGCAGGTTGGTGCGTATGAGTTCGATATCGGTTTCAGGGTCGAGCGACAGCAGGCGTGCCTCGTCCAGG
>DATCSV010000057.1:0-2653 GCA_036568285.1 Flavipsychrobacter sp.
AGGGGATTCTATTTTGAAAACAGAACTGCCGGAACTGCTGGTGCTCAACCAGAAGAGGATTTTCAACCTGTCTATATTTATCGAAGTGCAGGTAACAGCCGACAGTATAGCCCCGGGTATTATCGACTGGCTGATTAAGGTACGCGAACAATGGTACATCATTCCTGAAGTTACCTTCAAACTGGCCGACAGGAACTTCAACGTGTGGTGGGTAGAGCAAAAAAGGGACATCAGGCGCGCTAATATCGGCCTCAATCTGAAAAACAGGAACTTCAGGGGTAACCTGGAAAATGCTGTAATAATGGCGCAGGTGGGGTATACACAAAAATTCGGTGTGGAATACAGCCGCCCTTACGTAGATAAAGCTCAGAAACACGGCTTTGGTGTAAAGGTATTTGCCAGCCGTAACGAAGAATGGTATTTTAAGACCGACAGCAACAAATGGGCATTCGCCCGCACTCCGGGTAGTTATATCACATCGGCTTTCGAGGCTTCGGGTAGCTACTCGTACCGGCCGGCATACGCCAGCAGGCATATGCTGGAGCTGCGCTACCGCCGGCAAACGGTTCAGGATACTGTTTTAGAGCTCAACCGCAATTATTTCCTCAACGATAAAAAACAACAGCAACTGATGGAACTCATATACCGTCACGAGCTGAACATGGTAGACAACTGGAACTACTCACTGACCGGGCTGAAAAGCATTGTACAGGCAATAGTGCGTGTAGGCTGGGAGGGATTTAATTTTCAGAATCAATACCATGCAGAAATAGGCTACTTTAAAAAACTGCACAAAAAACTCTACAGCTCACACATCTTCAGGGGCAGGTTGTCTTTTCCTGAGGCGCAGCCTTACACCTATGTATATGCCATGGGTATAGGCAGCGAGTACCTGCGCGGTTATGAATATTACGTAATAGACGGTTCGCACTATGGCATACTCCGCACCAACCTGAAGTATGAGCTGGTGAACTGGACCATACGCAAGATACCTATCCGCTACATAGCCACCATTCCTATACGTTTGTACCCTAAGGTGTTTTTCGACCTCGGTTACGCAAAAAACAAATTTCCGGGTAATAGCTATCTGAACAACAGGCCCCTTTATTCATGGGGTGTGGGCACCGACCTGGTTTCGATATATGACTTTAAGCTTAGATTGGAGTACACCTGGAACCATTTGGGCGAAAAAGGACTATTTTTACATATAAACAACAGCGAGTAGACGGCTTCAATATTTAGCTGACGGGCTGTTACATACACACATCTATGCTGGTAGCATTATACAACCGTACATTCGAAGAAGAAAATATCCCCCGAATATTACACGTCATTCAGCTGCTGGAGCAGCACAACCTTCATATGGTGTTCCACAAGCAGTTTTATGAGCGCATAGAGCCACATATAAAACTCAAAGAAAAACCGGGGCAGTTTATGAACGCTTCTGATTTGCCCCGCAATACCGATATGCTCTTCAGCCTGGGCGGCGATGGCACCCTGCTGGATACCGTTGCTTTCGTAGGCGCATCCAATATTCCGCTTATCGGCATCAACCTGGGCAGGCTGGGCTTCCTGGCGGCTATACCCGAGGAAGAAGTAGAAGCTGCTATATCATCGCTGGTGCGCGGCTCGTACACAGTGGAGCAACGCACACTGCTGCACCTCGATTCCAGCATACCGCTGTTCGATGGCATACCATATGCGCTCAACGAGTTCACCATCAACAGGAAGGACTCATCTTCCATGATAAAGATCCACACTTACCTGAACGGTGAATTTCTGAATACCTACTGGGCCGACGGATTGATAGTAGCTACACCTACGGGTTCCACGGGTTATTCACTCAGTTGCGGCGGGCCTGTGGTCTTCCCGCAGACATCCAGCTTTGTCATTACGCCCGTAGCCTCGCACAACCTGAACACACGCTCGATAGTGGTGCCCGATGACACGGTGATTTCCTTTGAAGTGGAAGGCCGTGCCGAGCAGTTTTTGTGCACGCTCGACTCGCGGACACAAACCATCAGCAGCCAGGTGCAACTGGCGGTGAAAAAGGAAAACTTCACCATATCGCTGGTGCGGCCCGATGAACATAACTTCCTGCGTACCATCAGGGAGAAACTGTACTGGGGTATCGACAGCCGCAATTAGGCCGGTTTTTCTTACTGCAATAAAAACTTACATTTGTAGTTATACTGTCAGTACCGTATGCGCAAACTGGTTTACATATTATCCCTCGCAATATTGTTTTTCGCCGATGCGAAAGGCCAGACCTTCTATACAGGTACCGAATACGGTTTTATGGTGGGCGGCTCGCAGTATTTCGGCGACCTGAATGATAATTATGGCTTCAAAACGGTGAGGCCTGCCGGGGGTGTTTTTACCCGCATACATATGAACCCCTATATCTCCGTAAGGCTGGGTGCTAATATCACACAGGTGTCTTACGACGACAAGCTGTCCAACGCGAAGTTCAACCGCACCCGCAACCTGAACTTTACCAGCAACATAGCAGAAGCAGGGATATTCGCAGAGTTTAATTTCTTCAGTTTTATAACCGGTGAAACCAATAATCGCTGGACACCTTACCTGGTGGGTGGTGCAGGGGTATTCTATTACGACCCGTACACCAAACTCGATGGCAGGCGCTATTTCC
>DATCSV010000058.1:0-5849 GCA_036568285.1 Flavipsychrobacter sp.
TAAAATCCCCACAATAGAACCGGCTCTGGGCTTTGAATTGTTTGTGCTGGAGGCACCTGTAGTAGAAGACATGCCGGCCACGCAGGATGCACTATGGAATACGACAACAAAATACAACAAATCCATAGCCGAGCTGCTGGACAAGCTGGCCGGGAGACTGGGACCGGACACTATACACCGTTACCTGCCTGCCGAACATTATTGGCCCGAAAGGTCTGTACAACTATCACCATCGCTGGACGAGCAGCCGGGTACAGCCTGGCGCACCGACTGGCCACGCCCTATACACCTGCTGCCCGTGCCGGAACCGATTGAGGTCACTGTGCCCATGCCGGATTATCCGCCTATGTTATTCAGGTACAAAGGTGAACTGCACAATGTAAGCAGGGCTGATGGCCCGGAAAGGATAGAACAGGAGTGGTGGCTGCAACAGGGATTGTACAGGGACTATTATACTATTGAAGATGAAAAAGGGGCGAGATACTGGTTGTTTCGTGCAGGTGATTACAAAACCACAGAACCTAAATGGTATATACATGGCTTCTTTGCCTGATAACAGTTGCGTATGAATTATACCGAGCTACAAATAACAACAAATTTCAGCTTCCTCAGGGGTGGCTCACATCCTGAAGAGATGGTAATGCACGCTGCAGAACTCGGTTATCAAAAAATAGCCATCACCGATGTGAATACATTAGCGGGAATTGTACGTGCACATGCTGCAACAAAAAACAACAAAATAAGTATCATACCCGCCTGTCGGCTCGAATTACTGGATGGCCCCCCGCTATTGGCCTACCCTACCGATAAGGAAGCCTACTCTCGTTTGTCAGCACTACTTACCCTGGGAAACTCCAGGGCTGAAAAGGGGCAATGTCACTTGTACAAAGCAGATGTATATCACCATGCAAAAGGCATAAAATTCATTGCTGTGCCACCCGCTAATCTCAACGCCTCCTTTTCTTTTGACGAAGGGTTTATACTCGCACTGCAGGAATATAAAGAATCACTGGGCAATGAACTGTATATTGCCGCTACGCGTTCCTACCAGGCATACGATGGCAAGAAACTCTATCGTCTTGCACAGTTATCTGAACAACTGGCTATACCTATGGTGGCTACAAACGATGTACATTACCACCATGCACAACGACGGGAACTGCAGGATATCCTTACTTGCATCCGTGAAAAATGTACGATATATGAAGCAGGTTTTCGCCTGTGCCAGAATGCGGAAAGATACCTGAAACCTATACCGGAAATGCAACGTTTATTTCGCCAGTACCCCGATGCATTAGCGCGAACACAGGAAATAGCCGAAGCATGTCAGTTTTCACTCGATAGCCTGGAATATATATACCCGGAGGAAATCACCACCGAAGGAAGAACGCCGCAAGAAGAATTGGTCCACCTTACATGGCAGGGCGCAGAAGAGAGATGGGGCAACAACATTCCACAACAAATCAGGAAGACCATTGAATATGAGTTGGATTTTATACTACGTAAAAATTATGCAGCTTACTTTTTAACTGTTCATGATTTTGTCCGCTTTGCACGCAGCAGGAATATACTGTGCCAGGGCAGAGGCTCGGCAGCTAATTCTGTTGTTTGCTACTGTCTTGGCATTACCTCTGTCGATCCATCAAAATTCAAATTGCTGTTCGCCCGTTTTATGTCTGATGCACGAGATGAACCGCCTGATATAGATGTTGACTTTGAACATGAACGACGCGAAGAAGTGATACAATACATCTATGAAAAATATGGCCGCGACCGTGCCGCTATTGTTGCTACTGTTACACAAGTGCACTACCGGGGTGCGGTACGCGATGTGGCCAAAGCCATGGGGTTATCTGTTGATGCGATCAATAACCTCGCAAATTCTTCCTGGGAGTTTACCGACGAATGGCACAATGCACGCAGCGTGTCAAGTGAAGGATTTGACATCAACGACCCACACTTAAAAAAAGTGCTGGATCTCACACAACAGTATATTGGCTTTCCAAGGCAGTTGGGCCAGCATACAGGTGGATTTGTCATCACACAGGGCAGTCTGTCTGACCTGTGCCCGATACTCAATGCACGTATGGAAAATCGTACCTGCATCGAATGGAACAAAGATGATATAGAAGCGTTGGGTTTCCTCAAGGTAGATGTATTAGCGTTGGGTATGCTTACTTGTATACGGAAAGCCTTTGACCTGGCTAAAGAGCATTATGGCCTTGACCTTACATTGGCTAATATTCCACAGGATGAACCGGAAGTCTACGAAATGATAAGTCATGCGGATACTATCGGGGTATTCCAGGTAGAAAGCCGGGCACAGATGTCCATGCTCCCACGTCTGAAGCCCCGAAAGTTCTACGACCTGGTGATTGAAGTCGCCATTGTAAGGCCCGGGCCTATACAGGGCGATATGGTACATCCTTATCTGCGGCGGCGCAATGGCGAAGAACCTGTAGAATACCCATCTGATGAACTAAAAGAAATACTGGGTCGTACATTGGGCGTCCCCTTGTTCCAGGAGCAGGCTATGGAAATAGCCATAGTAGCCGCAGGCTTTACACCGGCAGAGGCCGACCAGTTGCGCAGAAGCATGGCTACATTCAAGGCAAAAGGAGAGGTGAGCCGGTTTGAAAAAAAACTGGTAGATGGCATGATGGCAAAAGGGTACAAGGAGGAATTTGCCAAACGGGTATTCAGGCAACTGGAAGGCTTCGGAAGTTATGGCTTTCCCGAGAGTCATGCCGCCAGCTTTGCATTACTGGTATATGTTTCCTCGTGGATAAAATGCCATTACCCGGATGTGTTTGCAACAGCTTTGCTCAACAGTATGCCCATGGGCTTTTACCAGCCTGCGCAGATAGTTATAGATGCCAGAAAACACGGTGTAGAGATAAGGCCTGTTGACATTAATTATTCATATTGGGACAACATGCTGGAAAAAACAGATGGTAAATATTGTGCTATCCGCCTTGGTTTCCGGCAAATAAAAGGATTGAGAGAAGAAGAGATGCAATTGCTGGTGGCAGCACGGCAAGGGTTGTTTACCAACATAGGTTACCTGCAGGAAGCAGGCATATCGTTATCGGCGCTGGAAAAACTGGCTGATGCAGATGCTTTTCGTTCTATAACACTAGACAGGCGACAGGCATTATGGGAAGTATCGGCACTTGGCGACCGTCCTGCAGGTATGTTCATGGGGCAAACAGGTGAAGCTCCTGCGGAAAAAGATATCAACCTGCCGGCAATGACGCTGCAGGAACATGTATTGCAGGATTATAGTTCTATGTCTTTATCACTCAAGGCACACCCCGTTAATTTTGCAAGGAAGAAGCTGGCCCTGTATAATGCAGTGTGTACTACAGACCTGGCCACTCATAAAGATGGTGACACGGTACGTGTAGCAGGGCTGGTACTTGTCAGGCAAAGGCCGGGCACAGCCAGTGGCATCTGTTTTATTACTATCGAAGACGAAACAGGAAGTGCCAACCTGGTAGTATTTCAAAAACTCTTTGACAAATACCGTAAAGAAATATTACAGTCGCGCCTGCTGATGGTAGAAGGCAAACTGCAGATTGAAGGTGAAGTGATACACGTGGTGGTAAAACATTGTTATAACATGAACGGTTTATTGCAACAACCCGGTTACCAGGATACCGGCAACGAATCGCAGGTATCAACCTTATCCAGGGCAGATGAAAAAGATTACGATAACTACAAAACACAAGACAAAATGGTACACGAAAAAGTAGTTCAGACAGAAATATTCCCTTCCGGCAGAAATTTCAGGTAATAAACTCAACCCACTATATACCCGGGGCAGCATGCTAGCCGTGACCGGTAAGATTATAAGAAAAATCCCCCCGTCCAGAGCCTATTTTCATTTTACGTTGTAGAATGGACGTAGCTTTTCTTATTTTTAGCCCCTGAAACTGCACAATACATATAAATATGAGTAAAATAAAAGTAGCCAACCCGGTAGTAGAGCTTGACGGTGATGAGATGACCAGGATTATCTGGAAATTCATAAAGGATAAACTGATACTGCCATACATTGATGTAGATATTAAGTACTATGACCTGGGCATAGAACACAGGGACGCTACAGACGACCAGGTAACAGTTGACGCAGCCAATGCTATCAAGGAGCATGGTGTAGGTATCAAATGCGCTACCATTACCCCGGATGAGGCACGTGTAAAAGAGTTCAGCCTGAAGAAAATGTGGCGTAGCCCCAATGGCACCATCAGGAATATACTGGATGGTACGGTATTCCGCGAGCCGATAGTAATAGATAACATCCCTCGCCTGGTACCCAACTGGACAGCGCCTATATGCATAGGCCGTCATGCCTTTGGCGACCAGTATCGTGCTACAGATTTCGTAGTAAAAGGCAAGGGTAAACTGACCATTAAATTTGAAGCTGAGAACGGCGAAACTATTGAGCATGAAGTGTACAACTTCAAAGATGACGGCGTAGCACTGGCTATGTATAATACCGACGAGTCGATCAAAGGCTTTGCCCGCTCCTGCTTCAACATGGCTTTGCAGAAAAAATGGCCGCTGTATATGTCCACCAAAAACACCATCCTGAAGCAATACGACGGACGTTTCAAAGACATCTTTGAAGAGATATACCAGGACGAGTTCAAGGCTGAGTTTGAAAAAAACAACCTGACTTACGAACACCGCCTGATTGACGACATGGTAGCGAGTGCGCTGAAGTGGAACGGCAATTTCGTATGGGCATGTAAAAACTACGATGGAGATGTGCAGAGCGATACTGTAGCCCAGGGTTTTGGCTCATTAGGGCTGATGACTTCCACCCTTGTTACACCGGATGGTAAAACAATGGAAGCAGAGGCAGCGCACGGTACGGTAACACGCCACTACCGCGACCACCAGGCAGGCAAACCTACTTCTACCAACCCTATTGCGTCTATCTTTGCATGGACAAGAGGGCTGGCGTTCAGGGGCAAGCTGGATAACAACCAGGAGCTGATAGACTTTACACATGCGCTGGAAGCTGTCTGTATTGAAACCGTAGAAAGCGGTATCATGACCAAAGACCTGGCTGTATGTATACACGGTAACAAGGTGACAGCCGGCAAGGATTATGTATATACAGAACAGTTCCTGGATGCACTGGATAATAACCTGAAAACAAAACTGAACAAATAAACATTACATATTACAGTAAAGGGTTGGGCCGGTGTCCAACCCTTTACTTTTACACTAATAATAACATAGTAAAGCGTAATTTCGCGCCTGATGCCGTATTGTTTACCCTTTGCAAAACCGTTTACCAATGGGGATTTTTGATAAGCTATTCAAACGTACCAAAGAACAGGAAGAACAGAAAGAAGCCCTCGACCAGGGACTACAAAAAACCAAAACCAGCTTCTTTTCAAAAGTAACCAAAGCCATTGCCGGTAAGGATACAGTTGATGAGGAAGTATTGGACAACCTGGAAGAAGCATTGGTAAGTGCTGATGTGGGCATAGACACTACGGTAGCTATCATCGGGCGTATTGAAGAGCGGGTAAAGAAAGACAAATATTTAGGTACCAAAGAGCTCAACAGTATATTGCAGGAGGAGATGATGGCCATACTGGCGGATTCCCCTTCGCACGAACATGAAGGCTTCAGCCTCTCCTCGGGTAAAAAGCCATATATCATATTAGTGGTGGGTGTAAACGGCGTAGGTAAAACTACCACCATCGGCAAGCTGGCCTACAATTTCAAGAAGAACAACAAAGCTGTTTTATTAGGAGCTGCCGATACCTTCCGTGCGGCGGCTGTTGATCAGCTAACCATTTGGAGCGAACGCACAGGAGTGCCTATCG
>DATCSV010000059.1:0-3968 GCA_036568285.1 Flavipsychrobacter sp.
CTGTATATGCGCTTCTCTATGAATATTTTCTCCAGCGATGAGTAGTGCCAGTCATTCTCCAGTTCGCCCAGCTTTATCTGCAGTTCTTTCAGCAGCAACGCCTTGGTATGTTCTACTGAGTGTTTCAGCAATTGTGTAACACCTACAAAGTGTGGTTTGTCATTGATGATCACACAGGCATTGGGAGAGATGGATATTTCGCAATCGGTAAATGCATACAAAGCATCTATGGCCTGGTCGCTGTCGACGCCTGGTGCCAGTTGTACCACCAGTTCCACATCCTTAGCAGTATTGTCTACTACACTTTTGATTTTTATTTTGCCGTTGTCGTTAGCTTTAAGTATGCTGTCTACCAATTGCCCAGTAGTAATGCCGTAAGGCACGTCTTTAATAGCCAGCGTTTTCTTGTCTTCTGTTTCTATTTTGGCGCGCACACGCACCTTGCCACCACGTTCGCCATCGTTGTAGTTACTTACATCAATCATACCACCTGTAGCAAAGTCGGGATATAGCTCAAATTTTCTGCCTTTCAGGTATTTAACGGATGCTTCTATTAATTCACAAAAGTTGTGTGGTAATATTTTTGTAGACAACCCCACAGCTATACCCTCAGCTCCTTGCGCCAACAGCAGCGGAAACTTCATAGGCAAAGCAACGGGTTCATTCTTACGACCGTCGTAGCTCAGTTGCCAGTCAGTAGTTTTTGCGTTGAAGGCGACATCCAGAGCAAACTTAGATAAACGGCCTTCTATGTATCGGGGGGCAGCGGCACTATCGCCGGTACGTACATCTCCCCAGTTGCCCTGGGTGTCTATTAGTAAGTCTTTTTGACCCAGGTTGATGATGGCGTCGCCGATAGAAGCATCGCCGTGAGGGTGATATTGCATGGTCTGGCCTATTACGTTCGCTATCTTATTATAGCGGCCATCATCCATTTCTTTCATTGCGTGCAGTATGCGGCGCTGCACTGGTTTCAGCCCGTCGTCAACTGCTGGTACCGCACGCTCCAGTATTACATAACTGGCATAATCCAGGAACCAGCTTTCATACATATCGCTGAGTAATACTGAACTATGCTCCAAATGATTCTCCTGTTCCGGCATTTTCTTATTTTGAAATTCAAGGCAGGCAGCCTTGGCTGCTCAAAAGCGGCTAAAATTAAATAAAATAAACCACCTAAGCCATCCCCGTTTTTCAGATATTTTAACTTTTGATAACAACGCAGATATCTTAATAATCAATCTTTTATGTTTAATTTGTATGCAAAATATAAAGTTATGAGAAATCTATTCTTCTTGCTGGTAGCTGTATTATTAGCTGGTTCATTCACAACGCACGCCCAAAAAGTGAGATTGCTGGAAGGTAAGTTGGATGTGCTAAAGTCCGAAGATAAACTCAATGTGGAATATGACTATAGTGACATGGGTGTAGGAAAATTTGCCAAAGAACAAGAATACGTGGCTAAAAAGAAAGCCGATTACGATAAAAAAGAGCCGGGCAGGGGAGAGCAATGGGAAAGTTCTTGGAAAGCGGACAGGAAAAATCGTTTTCAGCCGCAGTTTGAGGAGCTGTTTTCTAAGCACAGCGGAATGACGGCAGGCAATATCCCATCCGCCAAATACACACTGATATTTAAAACCACTTATACAGAACCGGGTTATAATGTATATGTACAGCGCAAAAATGCTGAGATAGATGGAGAAGCCCTGTTAGTAGAAACCGCTGACCATAACAAAGTAATAGCCAGGATGTCTGTGCTCAACTGCCCCGGGCGCACTTTCGGCGGAAACGATTACGATACGGGAGAGCGCATACAAGAAGCCTATGCCGTAGCCGGCAAGGGATTGGGTAAGTTCTTCAAGGATAAGGTGAAATAAAGGTGTCACTGCCAGGTCAGCTATCTCAACTTATTTCAATCCTTTTCCTGTGCTACTCATTAAGAGTAATTTATGACACATGTTTCCATGTTCACTCAATTTTCTATTACCTTTGGTAGCAACAACTTTACAGTACCACTCAGATTATATGAAGAAAAATATTGCCCTGCTTGCAGGTGGTTATTCCGGTGAATATGTAATATCAATACAGACCGCGGCTACCATAAAAAGGAACCTGGATGCAGAAAAATATAATGTATATACGATCGTAGTAACCAAAGATGGCTGGTGGTACGAAGAAGGAGGTGAAAAAATACCCGTTGACAAAAACGACTTCACGCTTACCATACAGGACGAAAAAATAGTGTTTGATATGGCATTTATAGCCATACATGGCACGCCGGGAGAAGATGGCAGGATGCAGGGCTACCTGGATATGCTGGACATCCCCTACACTTCGTGCAATGCTATTGTTTCGGCCCTTACATTCAATAAGAGCTATTGCAACAAGGTTGTGAAAGCCTTTAATGTAGTGAATATTGCCAATTCGGTACACCTGATAAAGGGCGAACCATATTCGGTTGGCTCTATATTAGAGCAGATACAGCTACCTATGTTTGTAAAACCAAACGAAAGTGGTTCAAGCCTGGGCGTGACAAAAGTCAAATCGGTGGAGGAACTGCTGCCGGCTATAGAGAAGGCTTTCAGAGAAGACGACCAGGTGCTGATTGAGGAGTTTATTGAAGGCAGGGAATTGACAATAGGGGTATATAGGGTAGATGGTAAATTGTATACACTTCCGGCAACTGAAATCGTAAGCCAGAATGAATTTTTCGACTATGAAGCGAAATATACACCCGGTGTAACCAATGAAATTACACCTGCGCCCGTAAATGAACAGGTGAAGGATATGCTGGAGACAAAATCGGGCTATATATATCGTCATCTCAACTGCAGAGGCATAGTGCGCATGGACTTTATTTTGCAGAACCAAACCGATAAATTGTACTTTCTCGAGGTGAATACTATGCCGGGGCAGAGCGAAGCCAGTATTGTGCCGCAACAGGTAAGTGCTGCCGGGATTGCATTAAAGGATTTTTATGGCTCGTTAGTAGAAGATTGTCTTAAACAATTAGTTAGTTAGATGACATTGATCAAAGAAAAATACAAACAATCCATATGGTTTCACCTGCTGTTGATGCTGCTGTTGGCGGTAGTGTTTTATACAATTTTCTTCTCCAGTCTGGGTCGGATAACAGCACATGGCGAGCAGATGAAAATGCCGGCATTGGTAGACAAAACCTTTGGCCAGGCGGTGGAAATCCTTGAAAAAGAGGGCTTTGATATAGATGTGGACTCAGCTTTTGATGTTAAAAAAGACGCAGGTATAGTATTGTCGCAAATGCCGGATACCGGTGCCTTTGTGAAGCGCGGCCGAACCGTGTTTATCGTTGTCAACAAATCGCAGGCGCCCCTTACCCCCATGCCCGATCTTATGGGTGTGTCGTATCGTAGCGCTGAGATGGTACTAAGAAGTAATAAATTGCGATTGGGCGATACGATACACCGTCCTGATATTGCCGATGGCGCTATATTGGAGCAGATGTATAATGGAAAGGTGATACAGGCTGGCGATATGGTACCACAGGGTAGTAAAATAACATTGGTGATAGGTGATGGTCTCGGCAACATAGAATTCGACGTACCAGATGTCGTAGGGCTGACGTATGCTGAAGGGGCGGCAATTATCAGTGCATCCGGCCTGCAGTTTATTGATTTATGGGACAGCCCGATAACGGATTCTGTATCAGCTGTTATATACTACCAGAATCCCGAGGCGAAAAATGAGTTTGGGGGAACAAATAGGATAAAACAGGGTGAGCTGATGGACATAAAGATACGACAGACTCCATTAACCAAACCTTCAACACCCGGGCAGCAGCAGGGCAATAAACAACCAAGAAATCCTGTTAATACAAACAATGACGACCGTGAATGGGATTAAAAGATTAAATATTTGGTTGACCGGGGTGATGATTCTGCTATCATTGCTCACTCTGCACATCGGTGCTATGGCACAGGGTGAAGGGG
>DATCSV010000060.1:0-4284 GCA_036568285.1 Flavipsychrobacter sp.
CATACTTCAATAATAATAATCTCAATGTTTATGTCTTGTTAAAACAGTATGTCACAGCCATCGACTGGGAAATGTTCAGTTATTCACACTGTTCATCCCTTATTACCTGAACAAAGCGTGAACATTGTTTCTTCTTTAAAACAAGTATAAACAGCTAAACAAGGTTTTGTATTTTTGTCCTTCCAAGAAGCACAGATATGAGTGAAGTTAAACATAGAATAATCAAATCGCCCACAGGCAATCAACTGAATTGCAAAAACTGGATAAGCGAAGCCGCTTACCGCATGATACAAAACAACCTTGACCCCGAAGTAGCGGAACGCCCTGAAGACCTGGTAGTATATGGTGGTATAGGCAAGGCCGCCCGCAACTGGGAAAGCTTTGATAAAATACTGGAATGCCTGCGCAACCTGGAAGAAGACCAGACGCTGATGGTGCAGAGTGGTAAACCTGTAGGTATACTGCGCTCGCACAAAGACGCACCGCGCGTATTGATAGCCAATAGCAACCTGGTAGGCCGCTGGGCTACATGGGAACACTTCCGTGAACTGGAAGCGAAAGGATTGATGATGTACGGGCAAATGACCGCGGGTAGCTGGATATATATTGGTTCGCAAGGAATTGTGCAGGGCACCTATGAAACATACCTTTCGCTGGCGAATATGCATTATAGTGGCACGCTGAAAGGCACACTGAATGTAACAGCAGGCCTGGGTGGTATGGGTGGCGCTCAGCCGCTGGCCATCACCATGAACGAGGGTGTATGCCTGGCCGCTGAAATGGAAGAATGGCGCATACAGAAGCGTATTGAAACACGCTACTTAGATAAATACTCGCACGATATAGACGAGGCGATTGACTGGGCGTTGAAAGCCAAAGAAAACAAAGAAGCCATATCTATAGGGGTATGCTGCAATGTGGTAGACCTGCTGCAAAGGCTGATAGACCGTAACATCATACCTGATACGCTGACTGACCAGACTTCTGCCCACGACGAACTGATAGGTTACTTCCCTGAAGGGTTGAGCGTAGCGGAAGCCAACGCCCTGCGCGAGAGCAACCCTACGGAATACTCATCACGCTCGCTGGACACTATGGCCAAACACGTACGCCAGATGCTGGAGCTGCAAAAGCGTGGCGCTATCACATTCGACTATGGTAATAACCTGCGCGGACAAGCTAAGGACAAACGTGGTGTAGAGAATGCTTTTGACTTCCCCGGCTTTGTACCGGCATATATACGCCCGCTGTTTTGCGATGGCAAGGGGCCTTTCCGTTGGGTGGCGCTGAGTGGCGACCCTGAAGATATTTATACAACCGACCAGGCGCTGAAAGAACTATTTCCTGAAAATACCGGCCTGCTGCGCTGGCTGGATATGGCAAGGGAAAAAATTGCCTTCCAGGGACTACCCTCACGTATATGCTGGCTGGGTATGGGCGAAAGAGAAAAAGCAGGACTAATGTTTAACGAACTGGTACGCACAGGTAAGGTGAAAGCGCCGATAGTGATTGGCCGCGACCACCTGGATTGCGGTTCTGTAGCATCACCCAATCGTGAAACAGAAGCTATGAAAGACGGCAGCGACGCCGTAGCCGACTGGCCGATACTGAATGCACTCATCAATACAGCAGGCGGTGCCAGCTGGGTATCCTTCCACCATGGTGGTGGTGTGGGTATGGGCTACTCGCTGCACGCAGGCATGGTAATAGTGGCAGACGGTACAGCCGATGCAGACGAACGCCTGAAACGTGTACTGCACAACGACCCTGCTATGGGCATCCTTCGCCACCACGATGCCGGTTACGAACAGGCTACCGATAATGCGGATAAGTTTGGGCTGAATATCTGGTAAATACCCCAACCCCTAAAGGGGCTTAATGTTATAACTTATTAGGCTGCTGCAGAAATGTGGTGGCCTTTCATGTTATTTTTTTCAATTGTCGACTCAACAATGCGGCATCTTTTTTGATGTAGTTATGTTATGAAACACCTACTGTCATATGTTTTGCTTGTGTTTATAACTATATCCATGATTAGTTGTGATAAAAAAGACCCTAATTGTCCACCGGACGATCATATTAGTGTTGTGGTATCGAACCAATCATCAAGAAAAATTAATTTCATTTTTTATTGGAGTTACCCTGATACCATAATAGGTGAATATAATCCCAAAAATGATGGTACAGACGGACTTTCTCCCGGCGAAGAGTTCAATAGAAGCGCCGGGAGGCACAGCTGCTGGGAATCAATTTTAAGAAACGGCAATAAGGAATGGATTCATTTCTTTGACCAGGATTCGTTACAAACTATTCCATGGGACACCATTAGAGCTACACAAAGAGGTTTGTTAGAGCGCAGACTAATAGATTTAGAATACCTGAAAGCGAATGATTTTAAAATTATTTACCAATAAACACAAAAAAAGCTACCACTTTCGCGATAGCCTTCCAATATAATAGCCCCTTCAGGAGCCTGCCCTGAACTTGATTCAGGGGTTGGGGTTTAAATCTTCCCCACCATATCAGCAGGGTTCACCCATTCGTCAAATTGTTCTGCGGTAACATAACCCAGATCAATAGCTGTTTGTTTCAGCGTCTTGCCTTGTTTGTGGGCCGTCTGCGCTATTTCGGCAGCTTTGTAGTAGCCTATCTTTGTGTTCAACGATGTTACCAGCATCAGCGAGTTGTGCAGGTGCGCGTCAATATTCTCCTGTATCGGCTCTATACCTACCGCACATTTATCGTTGAACGATACGCAACCATCGCCTATCAACCTCGCGCTATGCAGGAAGTTGTATATCATCATTGGCTTAAACACGTTCAGCTCGAAATGTCCGTTTGAACCACCTACACTTATCGCTACATCGTTGCCCAATACCTGTGCGGCTATCATCGTCAGCGCCTCACACTGTGTAGGGTTCACTTTACCCGGCATGATAGAAGAACCGGGCTCGTTATCAGGAATAGATATCTCCCCTATTCCGCAGCGCGGGCCCGAGCTCAGCATACGTATATCGTTAGCTATCTTCATCAGGCTTACCGCAACTGTTTTCAGTGCGCCATGTGCTTCTACAATGGCGTCGTGCGCTGCCAGGCTCTCAAATTTATTCTCCGCAGTTACAAAAGGCAGCCCCGTCAATTCCGCTATTTTAGCAGCTACTTTTTCTGCATATCCTTCAGGTGTATTGATACCCGTACCTACGGCAGTACCACCCAGCGCCAGTTCGCTAAGATGTGCCAGCGTATTGTTGATGGCTTTCAGCCCGTGGTCCAGTTGCGATACATAACCGCTTATTTCCTGTCCCAGTGTCAGCGGTGTAGCATCCATAAAGTGTGTACGGCCAATCTTCACAATGTGCATATACTCTTTGCTCTTGGCAGCTAGTGTATCGCGCAGTTTTTTGATGCCGGGGATGGTGGTTTCTATCAATATCTTATACGCAGCTATGTGCATAGCTGTTGGGAATGTATCGTTGGACGACTGTGATTTGTTCACATCATCGTTAGGGTGTACAAACTTTTCTTTGTCGGTCAGCTGTCCGCCGTTTACCACGTGTGCACGGTAAGCTATTACCTCGTTGCAGTTCATGTTACTCTGCGTACCCGAACCTGTTTGCCATACCACCAGCGGAAACTCGTTATCCAGTTTACCTTCCAGTATCTCGTCACACACCTGCGCTATCAGTTTCGATTTCTCGGCAGGCAGTGCACCCAGGTCTGTATTGGTAAGCGCAGCCGCTTTTTTCAGGTAAGCAAATGCCTTGATGATTTCTTTGGGCATCTTATTGATGTCCTGGGCAATTTTAAAGTTGTCGATAGAGCGCTGTGTCTGCGCACCATAATAGGCGGCAACAGGCACCTTCACTTCACCCATCGTGTCTTTCTCAATACGAAATTCCATATAATTTTATTTATCAAGTAAGTTGAATAAAATAGACGGCGCAAAGGTATTAAATGAATGAATATGAGTAAGCCTATATTTCGGCACTATTAACTATCAATTTCATTATTTATACTTGCAGGCAAATTTTACACACATAATGAGAAACCTTGTATTGACCCTCGCCGCAATGCTCTGCGTGCAGCTATCTTTTTCCCAGGTAAAAAACATTGAATACAGCGCCCCCTTTGAAGAACCCGAAAAAGGCTGGTATAAGGTGATGCAGCTGACCAACGGGAATACTTTCTTCTTCAACTTCAACAATGAGAAAGGCATTGAAATAACCGTGTACAAACCCGACAGAAAAATAGGTGGCAGAAAAGTACTGAGCAGCAGTCTTTGGG
>DATCSV010000061.1:0-12695 GCA_036568285.1 Flavipsychrobacter sp.
AGCCCTGGTTGTCATTATTTCTTTCATAGGCATATACCAACTGAAAGCAGTCGGCTATATAGTAGACGACCTGCCCGAAGACGATAAGGTATATACAGACCTTAAGTTCTTTGAGAAGCATTTTACCGGTGTAATGCCACTGGAAATAGTAGTGGATACCCGCCGCAAGGGTGGCGCCACTACGCTTACCGTCATGCAGAAAGTAGAGGAACTGAACCAACACCTGGATAAATTCCCTGAAATGGGCAGGGCGCTATCTTATGTAGAGGGTGTCAAGTTTGCACGGCAGGCCTATTATAACGGCGACAGCAGCAGCTATGGTGTTCCCAATATGTTTGATGCCGCATTTATCCAGCCCTACCTGCGCGGCACAGGCGACAAGAACAGCATGTTCGGCAGGGTGACGAGCTCTTTTGTAGACAGCAACAAGCAAACAGCCAGGCTCAGCATTAATATTGCGGACGTAGGCACCAACCGCCTGCCCATACTGCTGGATAGCTTGCGTCCTAAGGCTTTGGCTTTATTCGATACCGCTAAATATGATGTCACCTTCACGGGTACCAGTGTGGTGTTCCTCGAAGGGAGCCGTTTTATCATCTACAGCCTGAGGGATAGTATAGCCTTGGCGTTTATCATGATATTCGGCTGTATGATATTCCTTTTCCGCAGTTGGAGGATACTATTAATATCCATAGCCATCAACCTGATACCGCTGATTATCACAGCCGGCATCATGGGCTGGAGCAATATCGTACTGAAGCCATCCACAGTGCTGGTATTCAGCATAGCACTGGGTATTACGGTTGATGTTACGATTCGTTTCTTAGTCAATTTCAGGCAGGAGCTGCCACGCAACAACGACAATATAGCCGAAACGGTACACAAAACCATCAATGATACCGGCCTGAGCATAATATATACATCATTGATTCTCATAGCCGGGTTCGGGGTATTCATTCTTTCCCGTTTTGATGGTACCAAGTCACTGGGGCTGCTTACTTCCATCACGCTTTTTATAGCTATGGTCACGAACCTTATCCTCATGCCTGCGTTATTGCTCTGGATGGACAAGGTATTGCGCAAAAGCAAGTCGCCCGAATGGCTGGTAGATGACGAGGAAAAAGACAACCGTGACGTGACGCCATAGTCAGCTTTTTCGTAATTTTATCTTGTCATAATCTTTGTTTACTTATGGAATTTGATAAGATCAAGAACAAGGGCCAGGCAAGGTTATTCGAAAGCGATTTCCTGGAGATGATGACCAAAACCCATCCCTACGTCATCTACAGTATATACTTCCCTATCATGGCCTTTATGTTGTATTACGGTGCGGCTTATATCGGTATATCGGCAGGTACAGAAGCCTTCCTGTTTTTCATCGGCCTGCTGTCGTGGACTTTGTTTGAATATGTGATGCACCGCTATGTCTTCCATTTTATCACCGACAGCCTGCGGGGCAGAAAAATCGTCTATACCATGCACGGTGTCCACCACGAGTATCCGCGGGACAGGGAGCGACTGTTTATGCCCCCCATACCCAGCCTGGTAATAGCCTCGCTTATATTCTCGGGCATGTACCTGGCAATGGGTTATTACGCGTTGTCATTCTTCCCGGGCTTTATGTGCGGTTACATATTGTACGGCACCATGCATTATGCTATACACTCTATAGCGCCCCCGCCTTTTATGAAAGCCCTTTGGCGCAATCACCACCTGCATCATTACAAATACCCTGAAAAGGGTTTCGGCGTCAGCTCGGTGCTGTGGGACCATATCTTTGGTACAGTACCACAGAAGGATTAATTAATGCAACACCTGTAGCTTCAACGCATGTTTAGCATCCCCGGTCAATACATTGATGATGTATAAACCCGTGGGCAGGTTGTGGGTTGGTATCTGCAACCGGTTGATGCCGTTAATAGCCGTATGCTGCATTTGCATGAGCTTGCGGCCGTTGATATCTGTTACCCACACATCTGCTTTGCCACTCGCTGGCGTTTCAAATTCCAGCGTGGTGTATTCATTGGCGGGATTAGGATAGATACCTGTCCGGCTCATTTGCTTCTCATTGCCGGCTATGCTCAGGAAGTAGTTCAACTTTGCACTGTTGAGTATGAGTGTGTCATCGTTGCGCAGCAGCATGACTATGGCCTTCAGCTTATTCCTGTCCCAGTTTTCTTCCAGCCTGATATTGAATTTGTGGAAATAGTTACCACCGTATTTCAATTCGGTAGCGAAGGTTTTTCCTCCATCGGGTGCTGGGGCTATGGCACGTGCTACAAAATCGTACTGCATATCTTTTGCCGGTACCGGGTCAGGCTTGTTTTCGAAGCCCCCCATCGTACCCAGCTTGCCTCCGGCATATCCATTCACCTGTTCCCAGCCCGCTGTACTGCCCGATAGCTTGTCTTCCGTTATCACCAGCAACAGCCTGAAATCGCCTGTCATATCAATAGCCGGCTTTACGGTCACGCCCACATCTATCCTGTTGCCTACCGCACCACCGTGCAGTTCCAGGTCAGCATAGCCAAAATGTTGCTTGTGCCGTTCAAAAGTGGAAAACAGCATACCCCAGTCGGCGTACTTACGGTCTACCATGAAGTACAGGCCCGAATAGTAGTTCATGTCGTAGAAGTAGTCTGAATAAGCTTTGTAGCCCATCGGGTCACTACTATGTATGGCTGCCAGGTTGGCCTCATTGTCGTAATGCAGCATATTGAAATATGTGATGCCCATAGGCGCATACATATGCCATGTGGCTGTGCCCTTTTCTACCATCACCACCTTTTTGGGCATAAAATGTGCCCCTTGTACAGATGTGTGTATGGTGTCATTAGCAGGATTAGCATCACCCGGCACATCTATCCATGCAGTAATATTTGTCTTACCGGCCTGGAAGACCGTATCGGGAATTTTATGCACGAAGTTTAACCTGGTAAGCGGTGGAAGGGTTGTATTAAAGGTATCGGAAAGTATATAGCTATTACCCCGCCTATAATGCACCACAAAAGATCTGATAGTGTCCAGTCCTTTGTTAAGTACAGTGCCTGAGTGAGTAATGGTATTGTTGATTATCGCAAAACTCAACATGCTATCAGTGGGCGAAAAAACTTCCAGCGAGAGGTCTTTCTGCTCAGGACGGAACAGCTCTATATCATCGATTGCCCATCCACCCAGTCTCTGGTTCTGGCCCTGGTCGCTGTAACGGAAGCCGATACGCACATTACCATAACCCAGGTATTGCGAGAGGTTGACATACTGGGTTGTAAACGAATCTACCGTACTGCCGGCGGGCACCACCTGCATCACCGTCCAGCTGGCACCATCGTTGATAGATACTTCTACGGTTGCCCGCTCGGGAACATTATTTACCACCGTGCGGTTGAAATATGAATCGTATTTCAGGAATGCACCTTTTTGTATAGAAGAAAGGTTGATAGATTTGGTATAACAGAGTGCGTCATGGTTATTTCTTGGCCCGCCTTTCTCTCCATAGCAACCTGAGATAGCAGCTACCTTAGCGAAATATTTATATTGCGGTATATAAGAATCAGAGCAGTACAGATTATACATATCGCTGGTGCGCCAGCCCACGGCACCTGTATGCTTACTGCTCCAGCCTTGCGAAAGCCCCAGCCCCGGCATCAGGTTGAAGTTCTCTTTGAAAATGATCTGCTGCCCGCTTATAGATTGGGCAAGTAACATTAGCCATGCAAGGGTAAATATCTTCATCATACGGGTGTTTTAACAATGTGTAAAGTTAGCTACGTGATATAGACAGTTTTCTAATGGGATTGTCATTTTTGCCACAAGAGTAAGTAAAGGTGTACCCAAAATTGTTAACCATAAAAGTAGCGGGTTTAACTGTTGGCAATATATCGTCATTGCAACTGATTGATTGACAAATCATTACAACCGGTTTGTTAACCTTTGTTAACTGTGTGCATGTTTGTTTCGGGAGAATGGCTGAAACAAAAAACCCGCCTTGCGGGCGGGAGTTCAAAAGATAGTTGTCTCTTTGAAGTGTGGGCATGGTGTATGTTTTTAAAACGACGGCAACGATAATTAGTTGCCGGATAATTGGTTATTTAACACTACAAATTTACGCTATATAGTTGATTATATAAAATTAAAATCTAAATAATTCAAGACTCCTGCATAATTGATTTAACAGCGATTGGCTTGTCCGGGCCTGTGATTGTATCCGGAATAGCAGAAAGATGTCCCCTTGAATCAAAACCGTCCTTGCTGCATGTGTTTGTTTAATCCTTACACCACTGTCATGGTTATTTGTATAACACCCGGCAGGGATAACGACTATTTTTACGGAATATTGCAAGGTATTTCCATACACACAACTTATGCATAATAGAATTGCCTTTTTGCTGTTTTTGATATGTTTTCCCCTGTTGGCCATTGCACAGAATACAGGCCCCACCGGCAAGCTGACCGGTACCGTAGTGGACAAGCAGACACAGGAGTCCATACCCAGTGTCAGCATATCGCTTGAGGGGACGGGGATAGGAACCGTAACTGATATAGACGGTAAGTTTACGATAGACAATGTTCCGCCCAAGAGCTATAACCTGCGCATCAGTTCTATAGACTATAAAGAGGTAAACCTTTATAATATCGTAGTGACTACCGGCAACGCAACGGTGCTGAATATTGAGCTGGAGAAGAACAGCATCAACCTGGAGGGTGTGGTTATCCGCAGCAATCCCTTCCGCAAAACGGCTGAGTCGCCACTGTCGGTGCAGACCCTGTCGGCGCAGGAGATAAAAAGCAACCCCGGCGGCAACTTTGATATATCGCGCGTCATCCAGGCCTTCCCGGGTGTAGGTGGCACTTCAGGCTCGGTAGGCGGCTACCGCAACGACCTCATCATACGTGGCGGCGCTCCCAACGAAAACGTGTACTACCTGGACGGGATAGAAGTACCTGTTATCAACCACTTTGCCACACAGGGCAGCGCGGGCGGGCCTACCGGTATCATTAACACCTCTTTTATCAACGAAGTGAATCTTTATACATCTGCTTTTCCTGCCCGGTACGACAATCCGCTGTCGGGCGTATTGCAGATGAAACAGCGCAGCGCCAACCCTGATAAGGTACAGCATAACCTAAGGCTGAGTGCAACCGAACTCGCATACTCTGTAGATGGCCCTATCAAAAAGGACAAGCTTACTTTCCTGGCATCGGCGCGCCGCTCTTACCTGCAACTGTTGTTCAAGCTGCTGGATATTCCGATACAGCCTTCTTATTGGGATTTTCAATACAAGCTGGATTATAAGATCAATGACAAGCTGAGTTTTTATACATTGGGTATCGGGGCGATAGATAATTTTAGCTTCCTGACACCCGACGACCTGACACCGGAGAATGTGTACACTATAAAAAGCAATCCCACCATCAACCAGTGGAACTATACCAACGGCTACGGGCTGAAGGGGTTGGTGAAAAACGGCTACTGGAACCTTACTTTCAGCCGTAATATGCTGAACAATGAACTGGACAGGTTTGAAGACAACCAGAACCCTGTAGAGTCGCAAAGGATATTGAAAATACGCTCCCAGGAAGCAGAAACGAAAACCCGTTTCGAGCTGAATAAATACTACAACCGCTGGAGCTATAGCGCCGGTTTGCTGGCACAATACAGCACTTTCAGCAATGACTACTATACACGTGTAAGACAGGAGCTGCGCGATGTTAACGGGCAACTGCTGCAGCCCGCCTTCATAGTGCAGGGCAATTCTGCCATCAACTTCTTCCGCTATGGCGCTTTTGTGCAGGGTGCAGTCAAACTTTGGAAAGAGCGATTGGATATATCTGCCGGGCTGCGTACCGATGGTAACACATTCACTACAGGTGGCAATAACCTGGCGGAAACTTTATCGCCCCGGCTGGCCGCCTCGCTGCTGCTGGTAGAGAACCTGAAGTTCAATGCCTCTGTAGCGCGCTACTATAAAATTCCGTCATATACGGTACTCGGCTTCCAGCAGGCAGGTGTATACGTCAACAAAAACAGTAAATACATACAAAGCGACCACCTGGTGGCAGGCTTTGAATACCTGCCGAAAGCGGACACCCGTTTTACACTGGAAGGTTTTTACAAACAGTATGAAAATTATCCCGTATCGCTGATAGACGGGATATCCCTGGCTAATAAGGGCGGCGATTTCAGCGTATTGGGCAACGAACCTGTATCGTCTACCGGGCTGGGCAGGAGCTACGGCGTTGAGTTCCAGTTTCAGCAGAAGCTGACGGGCAACTTTTTTGCCATTCTCTCTTATACTTACTACATCAGCGAGTTCACCAATGCCAATGGTTTATACGAGCCTGCGTCGTGGGACAACCGTCACCTGCTGTCATTTATCGGCGGTTATAAACTTCCCCGCAATTATGAGCTAGGCGTTAAGTTCCGTTTCCAGGGCGGGGCACCATATACACCATTCGACCCCGCAGCCTCACAACTTAATTACCTGTCTACAGGAGTAGGCACAGCCGACTTCAGCCGCTTCAACGACCAGCGGTTGGGCAACTTCCATGCAATGGATATCAGGCTGGATAAGAAATGGAATTTCAACAAATGGGCGCTGGACGTATTTATAGACGTAACCAACGCCTACGGCAGCGTTCAGCCGCAATATCCGCAATATACCTTCCAACGCACACCCGACAATACAGCCTTCGCCACTACAGATGGGCAGCCTGTGCGCGCTGACGGCAGTAATGCTATACCGTATATCATACAGGAATCCGAGCCTGTAATTATACCGACTATCGGGTTTATCCTGGCCTTCTGATTACCGGTAGCGGTATGATATACCACTACTCTCTTCCGGAACAAATAAAAAAAATCATGCACCGCAGGCAACGCTTTGCCTGCGGTGTGCATTTATGTACCTGAAGCTGGTATGGAAAGGAAGTGATTGGCGAGAGAAAGGGTATTTTAGTAGGAGTTGGCAAACAGAACCGTACATATAACAGGTGAGCAGCATCTTGCAAAGTTATGCGGGGCAGGCGACCGCATGGCCCAGAAGCAGCTGTATGATGACTATGCCGAGTACCTGCTTGTCGTGGCCTACAGGTATATTCCGGGAGAAAATGATGCCCGCGAAGTATTGATGGATGCTTTGCTGAATGCTTATAAAAACATAGACAGGTTTAGCTGGCAGGGCGAAGGCAGCCTGAAAGCATGGCTGAAAAAAATAGTCGTAAACCAGGCACTGATGTTCTTAAGAAAAAAGAATCTGCAACTACTGCAGATGGATAACGTAACAGCAGAAGTAGTAGCAACGGATACGGACGCTCTGAACAAACTATCAGTGAAGGAATTGATGGTTATAATCCACCGCCTGCCCGACGGCTACAGAACAGTATTCAACCTGTACGTATTCGAAGGCTTGACACATAAAGAGATCGGCAGCCTGTTGGGCATATCGGAGAATACTTCAAAATCGCAACTGCATAAAGCGAAATCTATGTTGCAGGAGCATATCAGGTTAACGTATAAATACAATACATATGAGCGCTGAGATGGAAAGGATATTGCGAGAAAAGATGGAAAATGCATCAGCAGGAGATGTGATGCCGGGATTTGATAAAGAGAGGGAATGGGAAGAACTTTCTGGCAGGTTGCCTGGTAACCAAAAACGTGTATGGCTGCCGGTGATAAGATATGCCGCAGTGTTGCTGGTGGGCATACTTGCCGGAGGCATGGCGATGCAACAATGGTGGATGAGCGATAAAGAGGCCGACGTTACAGATGTTGCTCATGTAGCCCCGCAGCCGGTGGCTAAAGAAATAATAAAAACTGACACAGTATATGTCCCTGTAGAGAAAACAATTGTATCAGCACATAAAAACACCCGGCGAACCAGTAACGTGACAGTTAACGCCAAGCCTGAAAAGCCAATAGACCATCCTGCGAAAGAATACCAGCCACCCGCTGAAATCATTAACCCGCAGGAACAGGTACAACCTATCGCTTCTGTAAACACAAAACCGAAACAGGTAAAACCAGTACACCTGCTGGACACTGATAATGAAGACAGGAGCAGCGCCTTGTTTTACAACGACCCGGAAGCAAGCAGTAAAAGAGGTTTTGCCCTGCACATATCTGCAAAGAGACTACCCGATAATAACAATGAACAGCAACGAGCTGTATTAAGTGAACTACTAAAAAAATAATATCATGCGAAAAACTATTGCACTTGCGTTTGGATTATTTGCACAAATAGCGGCTTCTGCACAAGAAGATTTCCGCAACCCGGTTAAAAATGAAAAAGCGATAAACAGGCAGCTGTTCGAACTGGAGAAAGAGAAGCACAACCACATCTTCCAGGCGGTATTGCCGGGCGACAACTTTTTGCTGATAGACTTCGCCAGGATGAGTACATGGCCCGACACCTCTGTTTTATCTATGATCTTTAATACTGCGGCTACCACGGCAGCATCTGTAAAAAATGAATTCAAAAGCCTGAACACGTCGAAAAGAGTGGACATTCATATGCCGGTGAAAAACGCTCCACTGCAGGTAAGGCTTACAGAACATACAGGTAGTGAACTGTTACATATACAATACGGCAGCCAGGCCCCCTTGAAGGTAGGCATGGACACCATCAGGATATTAAAGACGATGGAGGCTGAATACGACAAGGACAACGGGGAAGAGCGCAGTGAAATACAATATACTTTCGTATTGAAAAGCTTGTCTGAAATAGAAAAGCTGGCGGATAACAAAGAGTTGATTGCAGAGGTATCGTACACTATTGATAGCGTAGTACAGGCCAAACGTAGCAGGTGGAATAACCAAGACCGCTGGTATCATCAAATAGGCATCAAATACAATCCACTGGAGCCCGAGAAGGACAAGCAACTAACTGTACAGCACCCTGCAGGATTCTTTAAAGGACTGGATGCCAATTACTACTGGGGAGCTACATTGTTCAGGAACACCCTGGCGCCTTACCTGGAAATAGGCGGCTCGTATAAATGGCCGGGCGATATAGGCGAATACGACTATGTCAGGGTTTCACTTTCAGCTATTGGTTTGTTTGAAAGGCAATCAGAATCGGTATATAATTATTACAGCGCCTCATTTGTAAATGCGGAAATAGGCACATGGATCAACAAAGCAGACACCTGGATACCTGTGTACGAAACATCGATAGGCTTTGGGTATATGTTTACAGACCATCCATCAATGAAGCAACATCATGTCGGGAAAATGTTCTTTAATTACAGCATATCTCCCGCCATCAGGATCACTCCGGACCTGTACGTCCTGTTCAGGAAAGGGCAGGACAACCATGTATGGGGCGGACTTACGGTATCTGTAAAGATTTTATAGGTTAGTGACTATGCCCCTCGTGCCCTTGCTTGTCATTGTTCAGCATTTCAGCAGGCGCCGCCTGCTGAATGCCCGTAAGTTGTTTCATTTTTTCATGCAGTTCCTCTTCATACGACACCCAGGGTATGCCCGGTGTTAAGGTTTTCTTCATCGCTTCCCTGGCTGCGTCCATGTTGCCCAATGCCCATTCAGCTTCGGCAATATACAGGTACGCTTTTTGATTGTCTTCATTCAGCTTTGCACTCATCTCCATGTATTCAATCACCTTTTCAGGTGTACCGGCATTATTCGATTGCCAGAGGTTGCGCTCGCAAATGCCGGTCATGAAATACACATAATCGTTGTACTTCTCCTTCAATATATAAGCATCCAGGTGTTCTTTCGCTTTGGCAAATTGCCCGCTGTTTACAGACAATACAGCCATCCCGAGGTGGGCTTCGGTATTTTCATTATCGACCTCCAGTGCGCGGTGCAGGTACATGTGGGCGCTGTCCAGCATAAGTTTTTTCAATTCTTCGCCGTCTACCATGTTCGTATGGTCTTTGTATATATTACCGATAGTAGCCAGGGCTTCAGCATCCTCTGAAAAATCAGTACGAATAGCGGGCCGCATAAACTTTAGTGCGATCCTGGTATTGCGCACCATATTGTAAAACTTACCGGCGTGGATGGGCAGGTATCTTTCGTCCTCTTCTTCGTACGATACGGCAGGATTCAGCAGCTTGGTAAGCAGAACGGCCCATGCCGGGTCGTCGGCCTCTTCCGGCCATGTAAATAGTTTTGACGCGGCAGGGCCATAATTAATGTAGGCATTCGCCTCCGTAGTGCGCACCATGATCACCGATATAGGGTCGATATGTACCACATTGAAACCTTCTCCCCAATACAGCATCAACTGTAGGTTGGTTAACTGCGATGTACTGAGCACTACATAATTGAAATTATATATTGAGTCCAGCTGATAGAACTTTTCTGGTTCTGTATACAGTTCCAGGTAGCCGTCAAAAAACTTAGCAGGAAATATATCCAGGTCGCGAAGGTCTATGTACGATTTAAAGTCGGGGTACAGGCTGTACAACAAGTAAGAGGAAACAAAGTAATCAGAAAAAGCAGGACCTTTTACTTCATAGGTCCTGATAAAGTCTGCTGCCGCTACAGGATTTTTAAGTGTATTGAGGTGCAGGCCATATTTGTTGGGCGATTGTGTGAAGGTATAGTACCTGTCGCTGACGATAGCTATATAAAATAGTGCTGCAAGTGCAATGCTGATAAATGCTGCCTTGCCCGCTGCTGTATTGTAGAACGCACTTTTGGTTAGTTTCAGCTTTTCTGCCAACCAACTCAACATAATAGGCAGCGTGGGTACAAGGGCTATCTGCGCGAAAGGTATATTCCGGTTGGCGGTCAGAGACAGGTACCCCAACAACAGCGCTGAGAGCAGGTAGCCAATAACGAGCGGCGAGAGTATCTGCTTTCGTTCATCTCTGCGGCATGTTACTATGCGCAGCACCCAAAACAGCAATACAGCTGCGACCAACGCAATATGTGCCTGGCCTTGCATATTCCAATACTCAGGCTCTGCAACAGAAAAAAGCTCGGTGGTGTACTTATTTACTTTTAACTGCCTGAATATCTCGAAGGGCTGTTTCCATAGCATAAGCCCGTTAGGATTGATGAGTATAGCCAACGCCATACCGACCCACAACGCAGCCAACCGGCCGGCCGCATGCCAAACTTCTTTATCCCTGTTAAGAAGATAAGAGACAAAGCCCCCCCCGGTGTAGGCTGCAACTATAGTCATACCTACCGGGTAGCCCTCGTGCATATTGGCCCAAAGACATTGCAGGGGTATCAACCAGAGTATACGCTTCCATGCAAAGCCGGGTGATTGCCAGAGTATCAACAAATATACCGCAGTGAGCAGGTGGCTGACCATTTCCGGCCTGCCTGCCATGCGAAATTCAGAAACAGCAAGGAACAGCAAAATGCCAATGACAGAATAAAACACAGACAGTCGTCTGCCCACCTGCATAGCCAGCAACTGCATTAACCGGAGCAGTACAAACACGATCGCAACATTCACCAACGACTGCAACAGCATGACACCGTGGGGACCAAGTACCTTTTCTATGGACGCTATAAGAATCTCGTACAGCCATTTTACATTTATCCACCTGGCACCCTGCATGGTGTACGAAAACTCATCTGTACGAGTGATGGAGTTGTTCTCCAACATCCATCGGCCACTGAGCAGTTGCCACCATATATCGGGCTCGCGCAGTTGTTTCATGCCCAGCACAAAGGCGCAGAGGTAACAAATAATATATGGCAGCCTGGTCAATTGCTTCAGCATGGCGAGTTTTGCTTTGCTGAAAAATACACATTCGGATTGAATGCCAATAAAAAAGACGGGACATATCCCGTCTTTTTATGTATTAGTTAATGTTATTCTACTGCACCAGCGTAGTAGTACCCAAGTCGGTAGTTTGTCCGTATGTAACTGATACGTTATTTAATGTCACATCAAGATAGAGAAGAGCTGAAGCATCGTATGTTACTGAATAGGTACCTGCCGGCAACCCAGTAAACATGTAGTAGCCGTCTGCAGCGGGAATGGCTGCATAGGTCTCTGTGCCATTGCTGGCGTATACAGTTGCCATTGCAGCGGGTGGTAAAACATATCCTTTTATCCTGCCATCAGTTGCCTGTGAGTAAGCCCTGATAACCGGTTTCAGGTTGTATTTACCATTTCCGGTCTCTACTATCGATTTTGCAGCATCAAAATCTATCCAAACTACATATGCCCCACCTGCTGCAAAGTCCTGGTGCAGGTTCAGCTTAAGGCCGCTCTGCTGTGCAGAGGGCGTGTTTAACAAGTGGGTCTGACCATCGACAACAACAGAATTATTGCTGCCCAATATCAGGCGTATCTGCTCCACTTTACCTGCAGGCAGGTCTGTCCTCAATAATAAAGTGTCAAGCCCGTTGCGAAAATCCAGCAGGTTGTACACACCGGGCCTTACGGGCGTAAGAGCAACAGCAGCGCTTCCCGCCATGGTTATCTCTACTTGCTGTATGTCAATATAGACGGCATCGTAGTTAGCAGGGTCGTCCGTAAGATAAAAACTGACGTTAGCTTTTTGCGATGTGGTTGGTGTTGTATTATCGTCTTTCTTGCAAGCGGTAAATATTACCGCTGACAATGCTACGAGCAACAGCCCGGAAAAGATACTTTTTTTCATAATTATTATTTTTATTCAGACACTATAACATTGTATCTGCGATTAGGTTGATTAAAAAATGTTAATATACTTTTAGCATATTGCCATTCAATTAGTTA
>DATCSV010000062.1:0-5589 GCA_036568285.1 Flavipsychrobacter sp.
CTACGTGGAGTTGCCCCTTTGATGGCTATATTGGCCCTGGCTGTTGTGATGGCTTCTTCATGCAATTCAACCAGCAAATACGGCTGTCCCAATAAGTTGGAGACAAGCAGTTCCATCCGTTAATCTTTATCCCCCGAAAATATTCATACTTAGCCGGTACAACATCAGTTGCCGGCTTTTAGTGTTTTTAAAGCTCCGTATTCCTAAAACAAACTGGCCTGCCTGCCCAAAACGGCGGCGGCAGGGGCTGGTTGCGTAGCATTATGCGCCTGTATGTGATATACTCCGGTTTCATTGTACCGGGAGGCGATAACCACTTCTGTGCCGTTAGCGTGCCGGTTAAACAGCTCTGCTACCAGTTCGGGGTTATTATTGTCTTTAGATAGATGCGCCAGGAAGATGTGGCTCATGTATGCCGGGCGGTGCTGTCGGAAGAGCGCAAGTGCTTCATCGTTTGACAAGTGGCCTTTGCCGCCCCGTATTCTCTGCTTCAGGTGGATAGGATAGCGGCCCTTTTCCAGCATATCCGTGTCATAATTAGCTTCCAGGAAAGCCGCATGGCATTGTTTGAAATAGCGAGTGAGATTATCACATACGTTGCCTATATCGGTAAATACGCCAATGGTTGTGTCATTGCCCTTAATAATGAAGCTATGCGGGTCTCGTGCATCATGGTGTTTCTCAAAGGCGGTAATGCTGAGGTTGCCAACCTCCATAGGCTCATCTGCTCTGAAAATACGTACCAGCGATTTGTCTAGTGATAACCTGCTGAAACGGAATGTGTTTTCCGTGAAGTAGACCGGGAGATTATATTTCTTCGACAGAACGTTGACGCCTTTGATGTGGTCTGTATGTTCATGGGAAATGAAAATAGCCTTTACAGACTTCATAGACAGCCCGAGCCGGGTCATTCTGCATTCCGTTTCCCTGCATGATAAACCTACATCTACCAGCACGGCTTCAGTGCCATTGCCCACATAATAGCAATTCCCGTTGCTGCCCGAATTTAATGATGCTGTAAAGAGTGACATCCGTAGGCAAAGAAACCAACATCCCCGTACATGACCAACAACATTTTTTGTCTTCAACTGTTGTTCTATAAACCGGAAATATAATCCACACGATATGAGAAACGATCTTTCTATACCGGGACGCATAGCCTACGGGCTGGGCAAGGGGCTGATAGCCGGGCTGGCAGGTACTGCAGCCATTACCATAGCACAAATGATTGAGATGCGGATGACGCACCGGAAACCAAGTACCGCGCCGATAGATGCTGCTCAGAAGGTGCTGGATGTGAAAGCCATCAACAAGTCGAAGAAGGAGAAGGTGTCTAACGAGGTGCATTGGGCCTATGGTACATCCTGGGGCCTTACCCGGGGCGTAATGGATATGTTTGGGCTGAAGGGGTGGCCTGCGTCCCTGGCGCATTTTGCAGCTATATGGGGCACCTCGCTCACCATGCTGCCGGCGCTGAAGGTAGCACCACCGGTGAAGGAGTGGGGCGGTAAAACGCTGGCTAAAGATGCCATGTTCCACCTGGTATATATTGTTGCTGCGGGCCTGGTGTACGATGCCCTTGATGATTAAAAAAGTATTGTTATGATAACAGCGATAGTAATATCTGTAGCTCTTGCCCTGATAGGCTCATCTCTGCTGTTGTTTGTGTTCAACAGGCGGGTGCCGGGCCCCGGCAGGGGCATGTTATATCTTTTTCTTATTATTCTCTTGTTTTCCTGGGCCGGTGGTGCCTGGATACATCCTGCGGATAGTTCGTTAACCTGGGCAGGCTATGCTGTCGTCGCCTTCCTGGTAATACTGCTTTTAGGAGCCTTGCTGCCCCGCTTGCCAAAAGGTACTTCGCCGAGAGGGTCAATTACCACACGTGTTACCTCGCAAGATCTGGAGCAACGGGAGGAAGAGGCGGAGGCGCTGGACGTAACGTTCGGCCTGTTTTTCTGGCTGCTGCTATTGGCTCTGTTAGCTACGGGTATCGCCGGTTCTTACTATAATATATGAGGCGAAGTGACTTTGGTCACACTTGGGGGCTTTGATTTTGCTATCTTTGCAGCAGTGAAACGAATAATATCCATCTTGATATTCGTAGTGATGGTGCTGGTGCAAACACCGGTCAATGAATTGTTTAAATTCACCGAGCTGATAGAGCATTACACGGAGCATAAGAACCTGGACCATCATATCACTATCTTCGACTACCTGGCTATGCATTATACCCATAGCGATGTACAGCAGCCTGACCACGACCGTGATATGCAATTGCCCTTCAAGCAATACAATAGTTCATCATTGATATTTACTGTTTTACCTCCTTCTGAAAATACAGTAGTGCAGGAGCTCTTCCTCGCTCCGTATGAAGAAACGAAACCTCTTTATAGATCACCATTCCACCCGGAAGAATCATTATCCAATATCTGGCAACCTCCAAGGGCATAACAACTGGTATACTTCTGCTTTAATATAGCTGCGCACCATGTGTGTGGCTAAGTACTATTATGTAATCAGATTTTTATTATGCTGAACAGGATAATTGAGTTTTCAATTAAGAACAAACTCATCATTATATTATTCGTGCTGGGCCTTATTGGCTACGGCAGTTATGAACTCACCAGGCTGCCGGTAGATGCCGTGCCGGATATAACAGATAACCAGGTACAGGTTATTACTGTAGTGCCATCGTTGGGCGCGCCTGATGTAGAACGGTTAATAACCTTCCCCATAGAGCAGGCTAACAGCAACATACCGGGACTGGTAGAGATACGCAGCTTCTCCAGGTTTGGGCTATCGTTAGTGACTATTGTGTTTAAAGACGATGTGGATGTGTACTGGGCCAGGCAGCAGGTAGCAGAGCGTTTGTTGCGTGTGCAGAATGAATTGCCCAAAGGCATTGCAGAGCCGTTCCTTGCACCGGTAACCACCGGTTTGGGCGAAATATACCAATACGTAGTACGGCCAAAGCCGGGCTACGAAGGGAAATACAATGCCACTGAACTACGCACTATACAGGATTGGATAATACGCAGGCAGTTGTTAGGCGTAGAGGGTGTAGCGGATGTCAGCAGCTTTGGTGGCTACCTGAAACAATATGAAGTGGCTATTAATCCTTCGAAACTCGCATCGTATAATGTAACGGTCAATGACATCTTCGCCGCGCTGGAAAATAATAATGCCAACACAGGTGGTGCGTATATTGAAAAAGGACCTGCTGTGCTCTATATCAGGACAGAAGGCTTAGCCGAAACGATCACCGATATTGAAAATATACCCGTCAGGCAAACGTCAGGTGGTATCCCTGTATTTATCCGGGATGTTGCAGAGGTACGTATAGGATCGGCGGTGCGTTATGGTGCCATGTGCTACAACGACCAGGGCGAGGTGGCAGGAGCAGTGGTAATGATGCTGAAAGGGGCTGGTAGCGGAAAGGTTATCAAGGAAATAAAAAGCCGTGTAGCGCAAATTCAGAAGACCCTACCGGAAGGTGTAGTAATTGAACCCTTCCTGGACAGGACAAAAATGGTGAACAATGCCATTCGTACTGTAGAGAAGAATTTGCTGGAAGGGGCGTTAATAGTAGTGTTCGTGCTCGTGTTGTTCCTGGGGAATCTAAGGGCGGGACTGCTGGTGGCTTCGGTTATTCCCTTGTCTATGCTATTTGCAATTATTATGATGAACCAATTCGGCGTTAGCGGCAATCTGATGAGCCTCGGCGCGCTGGACTTTGGACTGATAGTGGATGGTGCCGTAATAATTGTAGAAACAGTGATGCACAGGTTGCATCACTCCGCCCGGTTTAAGAATGTAACGCAGCTCACGCAAACGGAAATGGATACGGAGGTAAAGACTTCCGCATCCAGGATGATGAACAGTGCCGTGTTCGGCCAGGTAATCATCCTCATTGTATACCTGCCTATACTCACCTTGCAAGGTATAGAAGGTAAAATGTTTAAACCTATGGCGCAGACTGTTGCCTTTGCATTGATCGGCGCCTTCCTGCTATCATTGACTTATATCCCAATGATGAGTTCGTTGTTCATTAGCAAAAAGATATCACACAAGCCTACTTTTTCTGATCGGATGATGGAACGACTGGGACAGGGATTTCAGGGTATGCTTAGTAAGGTCATCAGGTTTCCTAAAACGGTTATTGGCGTGGCGGTGGGTTTATTCATTATAGCTCTCGTAGTGATGTCTTCTTTAGGCGGTGAGTTTATTCCGCAGTTGGAAGAGGGAGATTTCGCCGCAGATACCCGTGTACTTACCGGCAGCAATCTGCACACTACCATCGAGGGAACGCAGAAAGCGTCGGCCATATTACTGGACAGGTTTCCTGAAATAGAAAAAGTAGTGACGAAAATAGGAAGTGGTGAAATTCCTACCGACCCTATGCCAATGGAAGCCAGCGACCTCATGATCATTTTAAAACCCAAAAAAGAATGGACATCGGCTAAAACTTTTCCCGAGCTGGCTGATAAAATGAGCGCTGCCATATCAGAAGTGCCGGGGGTGACTACGGGATTTCAGTACCCTGTCCAGATGCGTTTTAACGAACTGATGACAGGCGCCAAGCAGGATGTTGTATGCAAAATATTTGGCGAAGACCTGGATACGCTGGCGCATTATGCGGAAAAGTTAGGAAAGCTCGCATCTTCTATAGATGGTGCGCGGGATATTTATGTAGAAACGGTAACAGGTTTGCCACAGATAGTAATTGACTATAATCGTGCTGCCATAGCGTCCCACGGGTTGGATATTGAAACCATAAACAACGTGGTAAACACAGCCTTCGGGGGACAAAGTACCGGCTTGTTGTTTGAGCGCGAGCGTAGATTTGATATTGTTGTCAGGTTGGCCGGAGATAAGCAAAAGAACCTGGATGATGTAGCAGATCTATTGATACCTACACCCGCCGGTGCACAGGTGCCGCTGAGCCAGCTGGCGACAGTAGCCATAAAAGACGGCCCCAACCAGATACAGCGCGAGGATGCCAAGCGAAGGATAATAGTAGGCTTCAACGTAAGGGGCAGAGATGTGCAAACCATAGTTCATGAACTGCAGCAAAAGGCTGAACAAGTAAACCTGCCCCCCGGTTATTATATTACCTACGGCGGTGCATTTGAAAACCTGGAAGCAGCAATGGGCAGGTTGTCTATTGTAGTTCCATTGGCACTCGGATTAATTTTTCTGATGTTGTACTTTGCTTTCGGTTCTGTAAAACATGGATTGATCATATACAGTGCTATACCGCTGTCTGCCATCGGCGGTATATTCGCGTTGGCGCTCAGGGGCCTGCCGTTCAGTATCAGCGCAGGTGTTGGATTCATTGCCCTGTTTGGTGTCGCAGTATTGAATGGTATCGTATTGATAGCCGAATTCAGAAAGCGGAAAGCGGAGGGTATGACTGACCTAAAAGACATCGTGATACAGGGCACTAAGGAAAGATTGCGCCCGGTGTTGATGACAGCGTCGGTAGCTTCGCTGGGCTTTTTGCCTATGGCCTTAAGTCATGGTGCAGGTGCGGAGGTACAGAGGCCACTGGCTACCGTGGTTATAGGCGGATTGATAACCGCTACT
>DATCSV010000063.1:0-4909 GCA_036568285.1 Flavipsychrobacter sp.
ATTATGAATGATAAAGAATCGAAAGTTTCTTCTGAAATAAAAGAGCTAATCAATAGATTGTCTAGTAATATCGCTAGGAATCATCTGAAAATAACCGAAATTTTGAATGACAAAATAGAAATGGATTTGACCGATTTAAGAGATGAGATTTGTTACTGTATTCTTTGTGGCTTTAACCAAGCCGCTATCACATTGACAAATCACTTCCTTGAACGTTTATTGAAATTGGCATTAATTGAAAAAGAAACTGGTATTAGGTTTGTAGATTTATCTGAGGAACAAGAGGAGAAATATAATAGAGTATGCACTAAATATGATAGTAAAAATCTTCATGATACGATAAATATCTGTTGCACACAGGGGTTAATTACTAAGGATATTAAGAAGAATTTAATTGTATATAAAGAACAATTCAGAAATGCTTTCAGTCATGCAAGTGCAGAAAAGACCTTTAAGGGCCTTAAGGTTCCTTTAGCAATGGGGAAATTTGAAAACCCTACTGAAATAGTTCAGCGTGAAGTGACGGTTTCTAACTATCCATTATTATATAATATCATGCAACAGAATATTGCAGACACCAAGGCATTCCCTTATTTCAAAGAAGTATATTCAACACTAAAGTATATAGATTCCAGGCTGCATCAAGCTTAAGGTTTTATATGCTACTAGGTGAATATCGCTCATATAGTGGTATTAGAGTAACAGTTACATGTTAAGCCAGTCGACCATTTTTTGACTAACAGTAAAAACATGATGCTTATTTGCCTCTAAGTAGCTTATTCTTGAATGCTGCACAATTTCATGATCTTCTATTAGCTCCCCAAGCTTATAACTCTGACGCATTAACTTGAAATATGGTGCCATAGCCCTAAAGGATTTTATAACGTTTTCGTGACTTTCCATTAAAGCATCCATTTGTAGATTAAGTTTATAGTATTTTACATTTAGTGTGTTAATTTGAGCAATTGCTATTGCAAGATACGGACTACTTCCAAAATCAGGTTTCTCTAATAGCAATCTAGTAATAAACGTACTTAAGAAATTTCCACAGTTGTTAGTGTCGTCCAAGTTTTGTGATAAGTAGTATAAGCTAAGATTTGGATCGGAAGACAGTGCAACACTAATCGCACGTTCATTAGGGTGTTTAAAAGATTGTTGTTGTAAAGATGAAAGATGCGGAGACTTAACTAAATACTCTGCTGTAAGATATTCCTGAAGCGACTTATGAGAAAATTCATATTTATCAAAGCCGCTGTTGAGAAATAAGCCCGTGTGGCTTTCTAGCTCTTGAACTACGTTATTCACTTCTGACCGCGGCAAGCTAAAATCAGAGCATACCTCGGAATACGCTAATTTAAGTTTCCCCTTATCGAAAATCGTAGTTTGAAATTTATCCGTAAGTTGATATGCTAAATTGCATAAAAATTCAAACTTTCTATCAAGAGTAAATTCCGAATATTTTGATTTCCTGTATATCCCCCTTTGTAAATCCCAATCTTCTATTAATAGGTACACTATTTTTTTGTAAACAGTCTTAGGTTTTTCTGGTATACGACCATATCTTAAATATAATGCACATAAATGTGCAAGATTAAGAGGTCTAATAATTGTATCATTAAAAGGGGAACTGATAATTTGTGAGTATAGGTCTTTTGCTTTGGGCCCATCAATAATCCATTTGTTTATAAACTGTCTAATTTGCTCATTTGATAAAGGGCAAATTTCCACTGTTTTTGCATTTTCTATATCAAGTTTAAATTCTCCGGTTCTTGATGTTAGTATAAATCTTGATTTTTCGAGTTTTAAGCTAATATCAGCCAACTCATTTTGTAGACTGTGTGCAATATCATTGTTTGATATTTCGTCAAAACCATCAAGTATAACAAGTACGTTTAAATTGTCGATAATTTCTATAGCAATTCTTTTTATTATCGCATTATGTAAATCCTTACTTTCTATACGTTCGTTGTTCCCTAATTCAGGATTAAAAACCACGTCAACACCGAAAATATTCAGAAGTGCTTTACACAATGAATGATAATTGTTAGAATCGTTTAACTCTCTAAGGCGTATGACTATTGGGAAATTGAAGTCTTTTTGCAATAGCCTTTGCTCTGAAAAGCAAATAAGACAGAGGTATTTTGATAGAGTCGTCTTGCCTGCTCCTGGTCCCCCTAAAATTATAAGATTCGCTGTTTCTTCTGTAATAATATCCTGTACTGATTTCTTTTGCTCATTGTATGAATCTATATGAGTGCTTTTTGGTGTTAGGTAAAAGTCTAGTGAGATAAATACTTCGGTCAATATTTTTTTTTCACTTAAGTCCTTGAACTGTATATTTTCACACCATTTGCTTGTTGCAGTTAGGTTGCTATTCAGTTGTTTGTAAATTTCATCCTCTGTTCCTCTCACCTCAAAATAGTTACTATAAAAAGGAACATTGGATTTTTTCTTACTGTCTTTATTTTTCCTTGTAACCACTAAATTCTCGTTGTCGACTATGTTTTTAGTGATAGCCATTACTTTTTTTATCGTACCCTCAACCAATATTGAAGCTAGAATCTCTTTAAGGTTGATTGTAGTAATTGACTTTAGGAACTCATCAAACATAACTAATGCATTTTATCTAATAAATGTAATCTTTTTCTTTGGCCTTCAATTGTAATTAGCAACTGTAACTTTGCAGGTAGTATATATATCTGATATTTACTTTACATCAGCCGTTGATACGGTGACAACATCGGACCAGATGAAAAAAAAGAATTGGTTACGTTGTCTAAAGAGCGTATATTTGTTATTGTAAAAGCAGCAAACCATGCACCCACCACTAAGAATTAAAACATTGCTCCACACAAAACGCCCGGCACACAGCCGGGCGTTTTGCTTTCTGTTACTGTCCTAAAGAAATACTGCAGGAGTTAACAAAAGTTAACAAACCCATTATAAACTATTCAACACCAAACACTTGTAAACACACAATATTGCGGCCAGTTAAACCCCTCAATATGCGAGTTAACAAAATGGACAAAATCAGCTACCAAATACATGGCGAAAGACGAATATGTGTATCAACCAACTCTAAAATGTAAATTTGCGCATGCAATTATCAGCACTAACAGCTATCAGCCCTGTGGATGGGCGTTACAGGAGCCAACTGGAACCGCTGGCACCGTATTTTTCCGAGTTCGGGCTTATCAGGTACAGGGTATGGGTAGAGGTGGAGTATTTCCTCTTCCTGGCACAGAAAAAGATATTTACCCTGCCCGCCGAGGTGAAACCCTCCCGGCTGCGTAAGATATATATAGAATTTACACAGGAAGACGCAGAGCAGATAAAAGCCACCGAGCGGGTCACCAACCACGATGTAAAGGCTGTAGAGTACTTCCTGAAAGAAAAACTAAAGGCACTGGGCGCCGGTGATGTGGTAGAGTGGGTACACTTTGGCCTCACCTCGCAGGACATCAACAACACTGCCATCCCCCTTAGCTGGAAGGATGCTATAGAGCAGGAGTATCTGCCTATGCTACAGAATATCATACTGTCGCTGAAGAAGATGGCGGACGAATGGGCGGGCATACCTATGCTGGCCCGTACACATGGCCAGCCGGCATCGCCTACCACATTGGGCAAGGAGATTGAGGTGTTTATTGAAAGACTGGAAGGGCAGGTCCGCCTGCTAAGTTATATCCCTTTTGCCGCCAAGTTTGGCGGAGCTACGGGCAACTTCAATGCCCACCATGTGGCATTCCCTAAAACGGATTGGGAAAAGTTTGGCAACGACTTTGTGAACAATAAGCTGGGGCTGGAGCGTATGCAATACACTACGCAAATCGAGCATTACGACAACCTCGCCGCCCAGTTCGATGCACTGAAGCGCATCAATACTATCCTCATAGACTTCGCCCGCGATGTATGGACGTATGTATCTATGGACTACTTCAAGCAAAAGACCAAAGCCGGTGAGGTAGGCAGCAGCGCTATGCCGCACAAGGTCAATCCTATAGACTTTGAAAATGCAGAGGGCAACCTGGGCATAGCCAATGCACTATACGAGCATCTGAGTGCCAAACTGCCCATCAGCCGCCTGCAGCGCGACCTGACGGACAGCACCGTATTGAGGAATATTGGCGTCCCACTTTCACATAGCTATTTAGCACTCCGCAGTCTCGAAAAAGGCATGGGCAAATTATTGCTGAATAAAGATAAACTGAAACAAGACCTGGACAACAACTGGGCGGTAGTGGCCGAAGCTATTCAAACCATCCTGCGCAGAGAGAACTACCCACAGCCCTACGAGGCGCTGAAAGAACTGACACGCGGCAAGGCCAGTATTACTAAGGAAGATATACAGGAGTTCATCAAAACACTGAAAGTATCCGCCGCGGTGAAGAAAGAATTGAAGGCCATTACGCCACATAATTATACGGGGGTGTTTGAATAATATTGAAACCGCTACCCGACATATTGCTGGCAGACCTGGAGCAGGTACAGGGTTTCAATAAAGAAGCGTTTGAAGAGGCGCACAATAAAACGGCTGTTACATCTGTAAGGCTGCATCCTGCGAAACAAACGGATGTGTTTGGTGATAATGAGCAAGTGTCCTGGTGTGCCGAAGGCCGGTACCTGCCGGAGCGCCCTGTCTTCACTACCGATCCTTTGTATCACGCAGGGGCATACTATGTACAGGAGGCATCCAGCATGTTTCTCAGTCATTTTGTGCAGCAGTTAATTCCGGATAGAAATAACCTGCGTGTACTGGACCTCTGTGCAGCACCGGGCGGCAAGAGTACTTTGATAGCGTCACTGCTGGGGAAAGACAGTTTACTCATCAGCAATGAAGTCATCCGCTCGAGGGCGTCAATCTTAGAGGAGAACATCACCCGCTGGGGATATATGAATACATGGGTGG
>DATCSV010000064.1:0-8131 GCA_036568285.1 Flavipsychrobacter sp.
TTTTGACTTTTTACTTTTGAATTTATAATATGACTCCTGACAAGATTAAGTTTGGTACAGATGGCTGGAGGGCTATCATCGCTAAAGATTTTACTGTTTATAACGTAGCCCGCGTATCGAAGGCGCTGGCCGACTGGCTGAAAAAAAGCAACCCTACACCCAAAGTAGTGGTGGGGCACGATTGCCGCTTTGGCGGACCGATGTTTACGGAAACAGTGGCCGATGTGCTGTGCGCTAATGGTGTGAAAGTAATTATGGCGCAGGGCTATATCAGTACCCCTATGCTGTCTTTCGGGGTGCTGAAGCTGGGTGCCGACCAGGGTGTGGTGATCACTGCATCGCACAACCCGCCAACGTATAACGGTTATAAACTGAAAGGACCCCACGGCGGCCCTACCAGCCCTAAACATATAGCCGAGGTAGAGGCGCTGATACCTGAAGAAGTAGAAATACCCGGCGCATCGCTGGACCAGCTGGAAGATGCGGGTATGCTGGAATACGTAGCGCTGGAGGATATGTACGTAAGCTACCTGGAGGAGCATTTTGACTTTGCCGCGCTGAACAAGTCGCCCTTTAAAATGGCATATGATGCCATGTATGGCGCGGGACAGAACGTGATACGCCGCCTGCTGCCCAACGCTACCCTGCTGCATTGCGACCATAACCCCGGCTTTCACGGACAAGCGCCTGAGCCGATAGATAAAAACCTGAAAGACCTGGCGCATACCATGGCCACCACGCCTGAGCTGAAGATAGGCCTGGCAACGGACGGCGATGCTGACCGCATAGGCCTGTACGACGAGGATGGCAACTTTGTAGACGCCCACCATATACTGCTTATACTGATACACTACCTGCATAAGTATAAGAACATGACGGGTAAGGTGGCCATCGCTTTCTCGGTAACGGACAGGGTGAAGCGCATGAGCGAAGCGTACGGCCTGCCTGTAGAGGTAACACCGATAGGCTTTAAGTACATCAGCGAAATAATGACACAGGAAGATGTGCTGGTTGGTGGCGAAGAAAGCGGTGGTATAGCGGTGAAAGGCCATATACCTGAACGTGACGGTATATACGACGGGTTGCTGATATACCAGTTCATGACCGAAACAGGCAAAACACTGAAACAACTGTGCGAAGAAGTGTATAGCGTAGTGGGTACATTCGTGTACGACCGCCACGACCTGACGATAGACAACAACCTGAAAGAAGCTATCATCAAAAAAGCGGGAGAAGATGGATATACAGCTTTCGGGAAATATACTTTCAACCGTACAGAGAATATTGACGGCGTAAAATACCACCTGGACAACGGCGGATGGGTGATGCTGCGTGCATCGGGCACTGAGCCCCTGCTGCGTGTATATGCCGAGGGCAACAGCAAAGAAGAAACCAATGATATACTGGCCGAAGTGAAAAGGACGATACTGTAATAAGTAGTAAGCTGTAACGACAACGGGCTGCAATATGATTGCAGCCCGTTGTTATTTTCTTATGTTGTAAACATTATTGCATTTTCTTAGCATCCTCCAGGAACTTCTGCAGACCGATGTCTGTCAGCGGGTGCTTCAACAAACCCAGGATAGAATCCAACGGGCAGGTGCAAACATCAGCACCGGCTTCAGCACACTTAACTATATGCAGGGGGTTGCGGATAGACGCAGCCAGTACCTCGGTCATGAAGCCCTGTGCGTTGTAAATACCCACTATCTGGTGTATCAGGTCCAGCCCATCCCAGTTAGTATCGTCTATGCGGCCTATGAAAGGCGACAGGTATGTAGCTCCGGCTTTGGCGGCCAGTATAGCCTGTCCTGCAGAGAATACCAGCGTACAGTTGGTTTGTATGCCATTGGCGGTAAACCATTTGATAGCTTTGATGCCGTCTTTTATCATCGGAACTTTCACCACAATATTGTCGTGGATCTTCGCCAGCTTTTTACCTTCTTCTACTATGGTAGCAAAGTCGGTGCTGATCACTTCGGCGCTTACGGGGCCGTCCACTATTTCGCAAATGGTTTTGTAATGGCTGGTAATAGCTGCTTCGCCTTTAATACCTTCTTTAGCCATCAGGCTGGGGTTGGTGGTTACACCGTCCAGAATACCCAGGTCGTTAGCTTCTTTTATCTGCTCGAGATTAGCTGTATCTATAAAAAATTTCATATTCCTTTTGTTTCAGGTGCAAAAGTAGTCAATTATTCAGCCTGGGAGTATGAAATTATCAACAAAAAAGATGGGATAAAAAAAGAACTGGCAAGTTACTTACATCGCGCCGCTACGACCACCTACCCTTGCTACATTCCTGTCCTGGGGGATTCAGCAGGAGCTGGCCGTATAAGACTTGCCAGAACTGCAAAGGTATAAAACATTTACAGTCCTGACAACATAAAAGCAATAAAAAAGGCTGCACGTGCGTGCAGCCCTCTCATAGAAATTATTTCTTATTATTTGGCCTGGGCCAGTTCGCCCTTCAGGTAGTCTATCACTTTCACCTCGGTAGCGTCCTGCCCGCGCATTTCTGCCAGCTTTACCGATACCCAGTCTGTCAGGTGTACCATGTAAAATATCTTTTCCCAGTAGCTCTTACCTTCGGTATATAGCTCAGTAATATTTTTTGTGCACTTCTTTATCACCTTTTTGTTGATCTCCATACGCATTTGTGTACGTGTGTAATCATCCTCATCGCGCAGTATCACCACCGCCCTGTCGGAGTTTTTATCGCGCCAGCCCACCAGCTCATTGTGGTTCATCTCGGGTATTACATGGTGCCAGCACAGCATCTTGCTGTTTTCGTTCAGCTGCTGGCGGAAGCGTACCGCCATGCCCTCCAACTGGGGTGCTGAATAGATGATGGGCGTTTTATCCAGCAGCTTTTTTGCCAAAGTGTTGGCTTTGCTTTGTATGCTGCGCGACTGCGCCTTCAGCAGCTTTATTGCCGCTTTTATGTCTTTCGTACAGTCGTAGTTGAGTACACCTAATCCCTGCAGCACGAAGAGAACCTGTGTCATAGAATAACCGATACAGGCACGAGGAGGCATGCCAGCCGGCAGCATGATGCAGTCCAGTTTTTTCTTTTTAGCCAATTCCGACACCTTGCCGCCCGATGTGATGCACACTACAGTGGCCTTTACCTTCAGCGCCTGCTGCATGGCCATCAGTGTTTCTTCTGTATTGCCGGAATAGGACGATACAATTACCAATGAATTTTTATTGACAAATTTTGGCAAAAAATAATCTTTATTGACAATAAAAGGGATAGCCAGCTTATCGGATACGAAATTCTGTACGATAGAGCCCCCTATACCGCTGCCGCCCAGGCCGGTCAATACCACATTGGCGTACTGTTTTTTGGGCGTATTAAAACGATAACTTTGACCTATTAATAGCGCCTCGTGCAGTTGCGTGGGGAAATTTTGTACTAATTCTTTCATACGTCTTTTTTTCGATGGCCAAACATAACGAAACTGGCACTAATGGTGAAAAAATTGCTGAAAACTTTTTGCAAAGTAAAGGTTACAAAATACTATGTCGCAACTGGAAATGGGAGAAAAAGGAAGTAGACCTGGTGGCAGATAAGGACGGGCTGCTGGTATTTGTGGAGGTAAAAACCCGTTCCGCCGCCTATTTTGGCTATCCTGAAGACGCGGTAGGCCCCGCCAAACAAGAGTATATGAAGACCGCCGCCGAAGAATACCTGTACCGCCACCCGGAGTACGAGCAAATACGGTTTGACATCATCAGCATCATGATGCAAAAGGATACGATTAAAGAAATAGTCCATTTTGAGGACGCGTTCTTTTAATATAAAAAAAATTACATATTACCCTTTACAGGCATCAAGATTGCAGCCATGAACAGATAATAACGCTTCCCCCTCTTTGGTAACCATTTGATATGTAACAGGTGGTTTTCATTCTTAGTACGTTATTCACAAGATATCTGTGACCGTGTTTTCACTATTAGCACATGGTGTTTTTCACATCTAAAAGGGGGTGTTTTTCCCGTTGTTTGACATTTTTGCAGCGTCTACTTTTATCCTCCCAAAGAACAAATATATGCTACCCACTAACACCATGACCATTACAACAACTGCTCCTGCTATTCAACGTACCAATAGCATACATACAAGCATTACTCACTATTTAAAAAAGCAACCATGACATTAGACAATGAAAACATTAACACCATGACAGATAAGCAAAGTCTACTCACGCTGTAATAGCGCACAACCAGTCGTACATATTTTATTACCCATTACGGCACGAACATATTACCTGTTGTGCGTGCCGCTCCACAACTTAACCGGCTCCCTTTTGGTTTCGCTGAGCGGCACTGCTATGCATTGTTGTAAAGCATACTTATACAGACTGGCACCATGCTGCGGGAACTAGAGATAAAGATTCGTGTTCATAGTCTTGCCCTTTCGATACAGCCCTATAGAAACAAAAAGGTAGTGTACTGAGATGATTCATCCATACAACTACTTAATATGTCTACAGAAAACAAGGGCACCCCCTTACTGCCTGAAAAGAACGGGAAAAACGAGACAATATTTCTCAACAGGCTAAGCAACCTGATAGAACAACATTGCAACAACCCCTCTTTCGGGGTGCAGCAACTGGCGCAGCAGATACAACTGAGCCGCGTACAACTGAACCGCAAAACCATGGAACTGACGGGGCAATCCGCAGGTAAACTGATAACGCAGTACAGGATGCAAATGGCCAAACAAATGCTACGGGATAGCCAGGCTACCATCAAAGAAATAGCCTGGCAATGCGGCTACCTGAGGCAGGGTAATTTTTGCCGCAGTTTCCACCTGATGTTCAGGCACAATCCCACCGATTACAGGAAAAAGTTTACAACAGCCCGCAGGAAGGAAACTTCAGGATGGGTTGTACCGCTCAGCGAGGATGATTACACCAGCCTGTATGAGCTGTCCTGTGAACAGCCCTGGCTGCGTAAACTGCTACAGGAGGTCATCAGCCATATAAGCAGCAACGTGCTGAGCGTACAGCAGCTTTGTGCGGCAACATACATGAGTCCTGTAAGCCTGAACCGCAAGATAAAGGAGTTGTTTCTCATAAGCACCCAACGTTTTATCAGGGATATCAGGCTGCAGTACGCATGCGAACTCATAAGCACCGGGTATGGTTCAATGGCCGAAATAGCTTACCAGTGCGGGTTCTACGACCCGGCACACATGAGCCGTTGTTTTAAAAAATCTATAGGTTGCCAACCAACAGCATTTGCAAGTACGCCTTCATCATTAACTATTGAATGGTTGAAAAACAAGCTGTTGAACCATAATGATAAATGATTGCACGTTTTGTACAATAATCAAGGGTGTGACCCTGATTACTTTTACATATGTAAACAGCCGGAAGAAAAACGGTGATTCACTACAAAGTAAAAAAGCAAATACTATGGGTTCTTTAGCAGCAACTTTTTCCAGCATGGCGGTGTCGATAGGCATAGCGATGCAGAATGCGACCACTAACCAGCACAACGGGCAGAATATAGCTACCACCTGCCTGGCACAATGTTGCAAACTCATTATAATAAAAGGAGCTGCAGGCGGTGCAAGTGCATAGCAGCTAAAACACAAAAACATCATCAGAAAAAAAACAATAAAAACAGAAGCATATGGCAAGCACAAGTCTTACAACCATTGACGACAGTATCACACCGGAAGTGATAACCATGGAAGGAGCGGGAAAAGCCTACCAGTCCGTAGCACAGTCAACAGCACTAACCATACAGGACGCTACTGACAACCTGCGGAACATCAATACCATCAGCGCCACTGTGCTGGGTGTGGCAATGGCGCAGGCGCTTGCCAATCCCGCCAAAGCAAGTGAATACACCCAGATAATACAGATGGCGGAGGATATGGCCGTAAAGGCTGCTGACAATTACCTGACCATTGGTAAAAACGCCGCCACTGTGCTGGAAGGTTACCCGGCAGGATAGCCGTGCGTTGCCGTACACACGATGGTTCATTTATCTATTACGTGAAACTGATTTCAACAAACCATACAACAATATAACACTATGCCAGAAGAAGTAATGTTCGACAATATCGCAGAGCTGCAGAAACTGTTACGCGGGGCAGCTAATTCACAGTCAATAGCTATGCTGAACAGTGTAATGGCAGAAACCATCGGCATGTCCATGCACAATGCTGTGTCCACACAACACAACGCACAGATGCTGAACTCGGCGGCAACAACATCTACCTGCGCCAAGATATTATCAGTAATAGGTGTAATGCCGGGGCAGCCACCGGTGCCACCTCCGGCCCCGCCGACGCCAACACCAACGCCCACCCCGCCGGACACAGTGGACGCAGCACCCAAACAAAACATTCAACAACCGGACAATACCGGAGATAATGAATGGCAAAAGAGATTGAACCCGGGCAATGATGATGATACAAACATCACCACCTGACATGAGTACTTACTATCCATATAAAAATGTTTTGAAAACTTTAAATGCGCAGAGCAAATGGCATCTACAGTAAACGACCAGATTACGGATTCCATCACGGAAGTGAATACTGAAACGATAGGAAACTCTCCGGCGATAGCGATGGGTAATTTGTACCAGGCTGTATCGCAGGCACTGGGACTGGCCGCCTACAACGCCACAGTGGCACAGCAAAACGGTAATATGCTGGGACAGGCTGCCACCGCCAAGGGCATAGAACTGATACTGTCCATCAGCGTAAAATCATCATAAAAACTCATAATAAAAAGACCATGTTAGTAAGCACATCATACAAAAACGAACCCTGCCGGTGTTGGGCAGACAACGGTATCCCACCATAAAATGAACAGCGCAGGCGGCACGGCAAGCACAATATATCAGAATCATAACATTTAAACACAAACACAATTATGGCAGAACATACGGCGGTAAACAGCCAGATAACAGACTCGGTAACCCAGGTAAACACCAAAGTGCTGGGCGACGCCCCCGCGATTGCTATGGGCAACCTATTCATGGCTACATCGCAGGCGTTGGGTATGGCAGCGCTGAACGCTACCAGCGCGCAACAACAAAACAATATGACCGCACAGGCCTCCACCACTATGGGTGTCACAACGCTGTACTCTATTAATACCGCCACTACGGGGGTAAGTACAGCCGACATCCTGAAACTGCTGGCCCTGCGATAAACACATCAATCATCATTATTACACTAACAATTAACAGTAAACATTTTCAATTATGGCAGAAAACACAGCAGTGAATGCACAAATCACAGATTCGGTAACCCAGGTAAACACCAAGGTACTGGGCGACGCACCGGCTATCGCTATGGGCAACCTGTACCAGGCTACATCGCACGCACTGGGCCTGGCAGCACTTAACGCTACCAACGCACAACAACAAAGTAATATGGCAGCGCAAGCTACCACCACCATGGGTGTCACCACTTTATATTCTATTGACACAGCTACTGACGCAGTAGGTGTATCAGATATACTGTCGATGGTACCTACCAAATAACAATCAACGTAAACTGTAATAAAATTCTAACAAACTAAAAACCAATAATTATGGCCACAAACACAGCAGTAAACAACCAAATCACGGATTCAGTAACCCAGGTAAACACCAAAGTACTGGGCGACGCACCAGCTATAGCTATGGGCAACCTGTTCCAGGCTACATCGCAGGCACTGGGCCTGGCAGCACTTAACGCTACCAACGCACAGCAGCAAAGCAATATGGCGGCACAGGCTACCACCACTATGGGCGTAACCACCCTGTACTCCATAGACACTGCAACTGACGCAGTTGGTGTATCTGACATACTATCCCAAATGCCGAAGTAATAATCAATTGCTGCGCCATACATACAATATATACGCAGCAATATGATAATGATGTAACCAATTAAAAGCTAAGAATCATGGCAGAAAACACAGCAGTGAATGCACAGATCACGGATTCGGTAACGCAGGTGAATACTGAGTTGCTGGGTGATGCTCCCGCAGTAGCTACGGGCAACCTGTACCAGGCTATGGCTCATGCAGTAGGCCTGGCGGCACTCAACGCGACGACAGCACAACACCAGAGTAATATGACGGCGCAGGCATCTACCACTATGGGCGTCACCACT
>DATCSV010000065.1:0-3290 GCA_036568285.1 Flavipsychrobacter sp.
TAGTCGGTACCTTTTTCGGCTGGCTTTATAAAATCTGCCAGGGAGAAGTGCGGTTGCCCCGCGGCTTTCTTTTGCTGTTGCCTCAGCGACTCAAGGAAACAAAGTTCGTGCCCCTTATCATCTTTCAATTCAATAGTATCCGGCGCTATTTTATGTGCCTGCCAGAAACCTACCACCCCTTTGGCTATCAGCCACTTTTCTGCTATTATTTTATCCAGCAGTGCGTTTGCGTCATTGTATAGTTTGGTAGCCTCAACACCGGCGTGCTCATCGGTAAGTATCTCCGGGAATTTCCCTTTCATTTCCCAGGCGATAAAGAAGGGACCCCAGTCGATATACTGCCTGATCTCTGCCAGGTCGTAATCTTCAAATACTTTGGTGCCGGTGAACGTGGGCACAGGTGGGGTATAATTATCCCAATCGATATTTACGGGATTGTGCTGCGCTTGGGTGAATGGCACGTACTGTTTTACCGTTTGTTTGTTGGCAAAATCAGTGCGTAATTTTTCATATTCGCTGTTTATTCCCGCCAGGAAGGTCTGCTTATTCTCTTTATTCAGCAGGCTGCCTGCAACGGTAACGCTACGACTGGCATCCAATACATGCACCACACCATTGTCATAGCTGCCCGCTATTTTCACAGCTGTATGTATACGCGATGTAGTGGCGCCACCTATCAGCAATGGCTGCTTCATATTGCGCCGCTTCATTTCTTTTGCCACATGCACCATCTCATCCAGCGACGGGGTTATCAGCCCGCTCAGCCCGATTATATCGGCCTTCTCCTTTTCAGCCGTATCTAATATTTTGTCAGCGGGTACCATCACACCCAAGTCTATCACATCATAGCCATTGCACCCCAGCACCACGCCTACAATGTTCTTGCCTATATCATGCACATCACCTTTTACGGTAGCCAGCAGTATCCTTGCGGCACCTGCCTGTTCTTCGTTTAGTGTACCGGCCTTTTCATGCGCCAGGCGGCGTTCCTCTTTTTCTGCCTCTATATATGGCGTCAGTATCGCTACGCTTTTCTTCATTACGCGCGCGCTCTTTACCACCTGTGGCAGGAACATTTTACCACTACCAAACAGGTCGCCCACTACATTCATACCATCCATCAGCGGGCCTTCTATCACTTCAAGAGGTGTAGGATACTTCTGCCTGGCCTCCTCTGTATCAGTATCTATATAGTCGGTAATACCATGTACCAGTGAGTGTTTCAGACGTTCTTCCACAGGAGTATTACGCCACTCGTCTGTTTTCTTTTCCTGTTTGTCTTTAGCCTTGACTGTTTCTGCAAAATTTATCAGCTTCTCAGTAGCTTCATCATTCCGGTTCAGTATTACATCTTCGCACAGCTCTTTGAGTGCAGGCTCTATATCATCGTATATCTGCAACTGCCCTGCATTTACTATGCCCATATCCATACCCGCCCTGATGGCGTGGTACAGGAATACGCTATGCATGGCCTCGCGTACTACATCATTGCCCCTGAACGAGAAGGATACGTTACTTACACCTCCACTCACTTTGGCCAGGGGCATCTTTTGCTTGATGATGCGTGTGGCCTCGATAAACTCCAGCGCGTAGCCGTTGTGTTCTTCTATACCTGTGGCTACTGCAAATATGTTGGGGTCGAATATTATATCCTCCGGATGGTAGCCTACCTGCTCTGTAAGTATTTTATAGGCACGTTCGCAAATATCTACCCTGCGTTGCAGGCTGTCGGCCTGGCCTTGCTCGTCAAATGCCATCACCACCACAGACGCGCCAAAGTTTTTACAGATATGCGCCTGTTCTACAAACTTTTCTTCGCCTTCCTTCAATGATATGGAGTTGACAATGCATTTCCCCTGTACACACTTCAATCCCGCATGTATGATCTCGAACTTGGAAGAATCGAGCATAATGGGGATTTTGGCGATATCGGGTTCTGCCTGCAACAAATTGAGGAATTTTGTCATCACTTTGACGCCATCCAGCATGGCATCGTCCACATTTATGTCCAATATCTGTGCCCCGCTTTCTACCTGCTGGCGGGCAACCGACAACGCTTCCTCATATTTTTCTTCCCTGATGAGCCGGGCAAACTTTTTTGAGCCTGTCACATTCGTACGCTCTCCAACATTTACAAAGTTGGTTTCAGGGCGAATTATGAGGGGTTCCAATCCGCTTAACCTTAGATATGGCTTTTTGTCTGACATGTGTCTTTATCCGAATATTGCGTGCAAAGGTAACGAGTACAACCCTTTATATAAAGCTGAAAATAAAGCGATAATAAACTGTTGGCATTATTCTTGCCTGTCTTTGTAGGAATATTACAAATACAAAAGCCACAATTTCGGGTAATTGCCATTAGCTAGAGTATAAGTAATTAGATACAAGCAATATACGAATGTGGCGTACCCACTATATTATGCTATTGCCACACTCAGTACACAACTAAGAGATATATGGAAAACCGGATTTTTGAGCAGGTTTTAATGGACCTGGAAGATTATGCCCTGATATTGCTCAATGCTCATGGTGAAATAGCATCATGGAACAAGGGAGCGGAAAGAATCAATGGCTACACTGAGAATGAGGTAAAAAATAAAAACTTTGAGATCTTTTGTACTTCAGAAGACCGGGCGGCAGGTTTGCCCGGTAAGTTGCTGAAAGAAGCTGACACAAAGGGCCGCGCTCAGCGGGAAGGTTGGTGCATGGGTAAAGATGAAGACAAGTTTTGGGCTAATGTTACCATTGCCCCTGTAAAAGATACCGACGGAAGTACAACAGGTTATGTAATGATCACGCACGACTTGTCTGAACGGGTAGCTGCCGAAAAAACGATCAGAGACTATGAATCAGACCTGCGGGAGATGGCGTTGAAATCGCAAAGACTAAGAGATATCTACCAGGTGTTTATTTCAGAGGTTGAAGATTACGCGATAACCATGCTGGACGAGAATGGTATAATTGTAGACTGGAATCCCGGCTCGGAAAAAATAAAGGGTTATAGCTATGATGAGATCATCGGCAAGCACCTCAGCGTCTTCTATCCTGTAGAAGACCGTGCTACACTGCTGCCGGAATCTCTGCTGCTGAAGGCCGGTAAAGAAGGAAGAGCGGAACACCAGGGCTGGCGTATAAAAAAAGACGGCAATAGCTTTTGGGCTCATGTTATTATCATAGCTGTGTATGACAAAAAAGGTGTCGTACGTAACTTCGTAAAGATTACGAAAGACCTGACCCCGTGGATAATGAAGGAAAGAGAACTGAAAGAACGCATTGAAGCCCTGGAATTT
>DATCSV010000066.1:0-5418 GCA_036568285.1 Flavipsychrobacter sp.
AGAGAATGTAACTGTAACGCCAGTAAATGATACACATGGGGGGTCGTTAAAAGCCTGCACATCGTTTACATGACAGTCTTTACTACGGCCATTGCAGAGCAGTGCGCGTATATACAGAACCGCTCCTAGATTCTGGCAGGGTATTTTAATGATGCCACTTACCGGCAGGTTGGTGTAGGTGAATTTGCTTGAGGAGCCGTTCTGTATATACTCCACCTCCCAACCACATGCGGGGTCTGTGTGTCCCGGCGGCAGTGTGTAGGTAATCTCGATATGATACAGGCTGCCCACTTTCTTCATCTCAGATGCAAATGTGATACACTCGTAATCGCTGATTAAGGTATAAGTGCGGTACACAGGCGGGCAATGCGTTCCATCAGCATTCACCAATATGAATTCGAATTCATAATCGTCGGGAGTTAAACCCGTAATGGTAAAAGATGCATTGGTGCGGTTGGTATAACTGCCCCAGGCTCCGGACGGCAACTGTCTGTGCCGCTCTTTGAAATACTGTCCTGCTGTGAGCGTGGGCGCCGGTATGGTAATAGTCAGGTCTGCCATAGTGTTATGGGTTTGGAGTGGTGTTAAGAGTTGCGTAAGTGCTGTCTGCATGATAAAGTGCAGTAGCTTTCACACGGTAATAATAAGTTTGACCGTTGGTGAGTTCGGTATCCAGTATCGCCGTACTGCTGCCAGTGTAAACTAGTTCCACATTCACGGTAAAGGCCACATCATCAGCACGCTCCAGTGTATAAGATGTTGCACCGGTTACTTCGTCCCAATCCAAAGCTGCTTCCGTATCGCCGGGTGTGGCTGCAAAGTTGGCGGGGGCTTCAAGGATAGTTGTATTGACAGATAACTCCAACGGAACGCTTACGATACCGTCGCAACACTGCCTGGTGACACGGATGTTGTACAATGTATCATCCAGCAGGTTGTTCAGTTCTATAGGCGGAATGTACGCGGGTTGCGTTGTCCATATAATTTCGCCTTCTGTTTTATAAGACACGGTATAGCTGGTACTGCATACGGTGTTGTGGTCGGTAATCGGGATGGTGATTTTTCTTGCCATGGTTTTAGATATTATATGTTATGTTATTCAGTTCAATAGTTACGTCAGTTGCAGTAGCTTCCGTTACCAAGCCATAGTAATAGATGCGGCCGTAGGGGTCGATAGTAACGAATGTATCGGGTGGCAGACTGCTGTTGGTGTTGTTCAATGCAATGGTTTCCGCCGGGCGGCCATTGTTGCCGATAATGCCTATTACTTCACCCACATGGATAGGTTCGCCGGGTGCTTCAGGGTCTTCAGTAAGTGTTTCATTTGTTACTTTCAGGCTTAAGGTTACCTCGTTATTATAAAGAGCGCCGGAAGTTTCTGCGATATCAAGCTCCCAGTCAGCAAAACCGGCAATGGTTACTTCATCTGTACCAGTATCATCTACTGTAAACACACCGGGTACCGGTATTGCGCAAATATGTTCAGCAACAGAAAACGAACCAGCTACGGGCACCGCACATACAGCAGGCAGGCCCACACACAGGTCGTTGATAGCTTCCACATTGCGTGCATATACTTTATTAACAGCCTTTGGTGCATCATAATAGATATGTGTGTCAACATAAGCGTTGGATGACACGCTGAGCACCTTATATACATCACAATTCAATAAAACGGTATTTACGTCTTCTACATGAGTAACTCCGTTCCTGGTGCGGAAGTAATCGAGCAAGCCCCCGTAATCATTTGCTATAAGTTGCTTAGTGCTGTTGTAGAATCCACCACCATTATAAGTACCCGGCAATGCAAATATTTTATCACTGCCGTCAAAATTCGGACTAGTCTTACAACCAGGTTTACAACCGAATATTTGCCTTTGTGTACAATCTTCCAGCGTTACTTCCAGCTTAAAGAGTTCAAAACATTTGCTCACCTGCCTGAATGCAACCCCACCTGCAAATTGAAACTCGCGTACACCGGCGAAGTCATCTACCCATATACGGTTGGCATGTAGCTGGCCTTCTATTTCGTACATCTTCCAGGGTGGCAGGTACTCAAAGCCTTCCACCAGATATTGCGCTGCACTCTCGCTACGTTGCAGCTTGCAGTTGAAGCTGATTTCCCTTTTTATATCGCGGGGGCGGCGCACTATGCGTCCACGCAGCGAAGTAATTTTTCGGTATGCGAAATTTGCATCGCCGCTTAGAACCTCATCGGGCAGGCCATAAAAATCACCGGTGAATTTATCAATACAATCAAACTTTGACAGGATACGGATAAGCTGTTCGCCACAATTGCCGGCAGGAATAAATATCTCAGGAGATGCCCCTGCCAACACTACATCGTTACCAGGTACTTCAAACAGCGAATCGGTAATATCCTCACCGTTTATCACAAGCGGTGAGAATCCTGTTTGCTCAAAGGTTATATTCCTGGCTGTGTCGCAGCAATTGTTCTGGCAATAACGCTCGGTGTATTTATTGAATACTACCACCCCATTACTTTGTATCACCTCCGCGAGCAGCACATAACACTCATGTGCGCACATGGCAGGGCTGAAGGATTTGAGCCTAGCGTTGAAAAAATGCGTGCCCACGCCCGGGACCTTACCAAAGTAGTGGTCGAAATAAGAAGTTGCGTCTTCATATTGTACCAGGCCATCGGCACTGTACACGTATATTTTCAATGTATAGCTGCTATTACCATTGTAGATATGACCCTGCAAAAACATATCTGGTGGATAGGCAATGGCTTCGCAGTAGCAGGGTACATCCTTGGGCTGGTGGTAATATTGCAGGTCGGTTATTTTGTCAAACCAAATCATGATGATGAATTATTAGGTTGTTAGAATTATTGCTTGTTGAATTCTGGTCTACACAGTCCCTTTGAGTTGTATGTAAGGGCCGAGGTTATCCGAAGTATCATAGCTTACCTCTATTTCTTTGATGCGCCCTTCGTTGTAGTATTGGACGGGCAAGAGTACTTTCTGGTCCAGTTGAATATTCGTGAGGTCTCCAAATAGTTCCAGCTTTTTGATATCATCACAACACAATTCTATTTTAGCTTGCCAGTTCATATTCATTACGGGTTTCCGCAACGGGTCGTCCACCCAATGAAACCAATCCCATAAAGTATTCTCATAACCAGGCTCGAAGTACATTGGGTAATTAACCAGCATCGCCGGCTTTTTAATCTCCCTTGCACCGAAGAAATCTGTAACCAGGTAATAGCCGGGCTGATTAGGCGGCAAAGTCAGGCCACTGCCTCTTACAAAAGTTTGCTCGGGGTGCTTCACCCACCAATCCCGGCCATCTGTATACCTGCTATTTTGTATAGGCGGTGTGAGCGTTGTGTTGGCTAACCACCGGGCAGTATGGGTTCTTATACAACGTGCATTCTCATAACTTGCGCCATCCCATATCAGTACCTTAGGCAAAGTGCAGTTCTCGTCTTTGAGCAGCAGAGTGTAGTCGGCATACTCCTGTATATGTTTGCCCACAATGTCAAACATCATGCCCGCCAGGAAGGGTGTGAGAAATGAGCCATTCACAACAACCTGCATAGCATCGTACAGGTAATCTTCGCTGGCACCATCCAGCCTGAATTTTGTAGCGCCAAACTGTACACTTTTATCCTTTACTCCTTCAAAGTTCGGGTTCAGGTCAACATTCCCATGCGATACCATTCCATTCATCTGGCTTTGCGCCTCGTTACCACAGGTATCAGCCGCATCGCTTGTATATATCCCCGTGGTGTAAGCAGGATATTTCAGCTCATTCCACTCAAAACATAAACCCTCCAGCAGTTTCAATCTGTCGGCACTGTTCTCTGTAAAATCGTATACGGGCGTACCTTGTAAATACCAATCCTTACGCTGAAAGTAGAGTTTGCCATTTTTTACCCGCCACTCAGCATTATACACTCCCTTCAGTTGGTCCAGGAACATGTCCAGTGTGAGCAGCGGGTTGTTGTCCTCTATATAATAGTCCGTATTATTAGGAATACCACGTAATGCATTCAGCGTTTTATATCTCCTTATACCGCGGGCTACTGGCGCATGAAAATAACAGGCATTGTAGTGCGGATTAAACACATCTTTCATCAATCCGCGCGATGATGTTTCTACATCTATATATTGCTTAAAGAATATCGGCGCTGTATCGCCATCTACCTGCACATTACAGTAGTCACAGACGTTCTTTATGTAATCGCGTATCAGGGGTGCTGGGTGTTCTCTGCCGCATCCTCCTGCTTCTATAAAGAACGAACCGAAGGCATCAAGTATTTTCTTAAAGTCGAAATACGGGATAGTCTGCCAGTTGACAGTATTCAGGGGTTTACCGGTGACAATATTGATAATTGCGTTAACAGCCCCAATGATAATGTTTATTACGCCAAACACACCGTTCAATGCAAACATTAACGGCGCCAGTGCCAGCAAGGTGGGCACTGACACAACACCACTCATCCACCATACCATAATCAGCATACCAGTGGGCCTTTGTTCGTTGCAATAGCTAAAGCGGGGATGTTTCTTGCCATTAGCCGGCACTTTCTGAAACATTCCGCTATAGTTATCACTGATCATCGTCCGTTTGATGCAGTTCAGCCTGTCATCTTTCTGCTTCAATGTAACGTCGAACGTACACGTGCTGTCTTCGCACCAGCGAAGGTCCGCGGCTTTAATGCTGTAATGGATATAGGAACCACATGATTTGCTATGCTCAATCGTCACATCTACACTGTTCAGCGGAGCGCTCACATCATCTATCAGCCATTGTTTCAATAAATGATACGCTTCTCCTTCGAATGTCAGCGTACCAGCGGCGCTCTTCTGCAATTGAGATTCGCCGCTCGTCGTCAACCCGTTTGAGTCTTTATTGCTGGTCCAGGTGAGTTTTAGTTTGTGCAGGTCGCTTACATATTGTGTAATATCCAGCGGATTAGGATAATTAGGGAAACTCCTGCTATGCGGAAAAGGCTTAGCGTTATGCTTCTCCACCCATAGCGATTGTGGATTAGGTCCTTCGTAATAAATCTGGTCGCCCTGTATATTATAGGTAAGCGCCTGGTTGATGTAGAGTTTCAGTTCCATGATGAATAGTTGATAGTGTTCTGTTGATGTTATTTCCAGCGGTTTCGATTACGTTGAATGGCTTTTTCGGTCATGATGCCTACGCCTTGTTCGTTAAAGAATATATCCTGTCGCAGTTTGTTGCCTTCTATGGCATCTACCACTTCATCAAGTTTTGTTTCCAGGCGTTGCATATCCTTTGCAGCAGCATATTGGCCTGCTGAGCCTATACCGGGCTGACTAAATACAGGCATTAAAAAAGGTAAAGACATATCCGGCATTTGTAAACGCGCGCCGTTGTTTATAGCCTCCAATAACGCCCTGTGCTTTTTTGTTCCCTCAG
>DATCSV010000067.1:0-7853 GCA_036568285.1 Flavipsychrobacter sp.
CTATGTATCGCCTTTTGTGCTGTTTGATGAGTTTGGCCCTGTGGATGTAAACCCGGGAAGCAATCCCCTGCGTGTAGATGCGCACCCTCATGCGGGAGTAATTCCTACTACCTATTTCTTATCGGGTAGCGGGCACCATAAGGATAGTTTGAACTATGATTTTCAGATAGAGCAGGGCGAATTTATGATGTTCAGTTCGGGTAAGGGGGCTATACATATGGAAGAATCGGGCCAGAAACTGAAGAAAGAAGGCGGCAGCCTGCATGGTTTCCAGATATGGCTGAACATGCCTGCTCAAAATAAGTATGATGACCCTACAACCATTGTACATCGTGGCAAGCAGATGCCTACTATCGTAAAGAAGAATTTTACAGGCAGAGTAGTGCTGGGCGAACTGATGGGGTATAAGTCGGACATCAAGACACACACACCAACATTTTACTACTATATCAAGTTGAATAAACAAGCACGTTTAGACATACCTGTCGACCCGACACACAATGCCTTCGCCTATTGTGTGAGCGGCAAGGTAGAAATAGAAGACCAGCATGAATTGAAACCCAACCAACTGGTATTGTACAAAAGAGGTGGCGATGTCATCAACCTGTACAGCGAAGAAGGTGCGGAGATGTTCATATTAGGCGGCCAGCCACTCAACGAACCGGTATTCTCATACGGGCCATTCGTGATGAACAATGAAGAGCAGATCATGCGTTGCTATGCCGACTACCAGGCAGGGCGTATGGGCGATCCCCGCCAGGTGAATTGATGTAACAATATTGTCAAAAAGTAGAGCCTGCGCCAACCCACGGGCGTCTGTAATTTGTCTGATGGAAAAAACAGCCTCATGAAAAGTTTCTTTGGTATATTTTTTTTCCTTTTTGTTACTATAACTGCTACAGCCCAGGTTAAATGTTACAGATTTTACCTGGACAATCAGTCGCCCGACTGGCGCGACACATCCTGCGTAGCATGTACTTCAGATCCTGCGGTAATAGCTGATGTGACTAACCAGCTCAACAAACCTCGATTAGAAAGAAACAGGCATATAAATGGTACAATAGTGGCCGGAAACGCTTTAGTAAATAAAAATGCAAGTCATAGTTTCCTCTGGCATTTCAAAGTGAATGAATGGGCCCTTTCCGATTTCTCGATGGAGGTGTGTGATGGGCGGCCTTATTCTGACGTGGATGCCGATACGGCTTACTGGCTAAATACTGTCCGGGCATTTTGTCCTTGGTTGTCTATGGTAGCAGAAGAACTTACAACTGCTAATATACGCAACATACAAGGAGAGCTGACCGGTATGGCGATATACCCCAATCCTGCAGTTGACCACTTCAACCTCGTGGTTACAATAGGATTTTCAGGCCAGGCAGATATTTATACTGTTAACGGAAGCAACGTATATAGCAGGCAGCTGAACCTTGAGAAAGGCGGTACTGTATCGATAGACGTCGGTCATCTGCCATCGGGCATTTATATACTCACATTGCACAACGGTGAGCAAACTATGCAACAGAAATTGAGTATAGTGCGCTGATGCCATTTGGTATTTTTATCCTGTTTTTCAGGCATGAAGTACAATATGAAGTATTGACCAAATAAAGTATATTTAATACTTCAACACATGCTTTATGCAAAGATTGTGGTTCCTGTTTATAGGCGCTCTGCTACCTCTGTGCAGCACAGCACAGTACACTCAAACCATAAAAGGTAGCATAACAGACAAAGAATCGAAGATACCGCTGGCAGGTGTTACAGTAGCGGTAACAACGGTAAGCCCTCCCGTCGGTACAGCTACTGACGACAATGGTAACTTCATCATACAAAACATACCCGTTGGCAAGCACACCGTACAATTATCGTATATCGGGTACAACAGCATTACCATACCCGGTGTACTGGTCACGTCGGCAAAAGAAGTGATACTGGACTTGTCCATGGAGGAATCTGCGACCCGCCTGGATGAAGTAGTAATATCCGACAAGCGCGACCATATCAATGAAATGGCGTTGGTGAGTGCCAAAACATTTGATGTACAGGAAACAGAACGCTATGCCGGCAGCCGGGCCGACCCCGCCCGTATGGCATCCAACTTTGCAGGTGTGCTGGGTGCAGACGATTCGCGCAACGATATTATTGTGCGTGGCAATTCGCCACAGGGCATACTCTGGCGTTTAGAGGATATTGATATACCCAATCCCAACCACTTTGCCGTATCGGGCACGTCGGGTGGGCCGGTAACTATCCTCAACAATAAAACATTAGCTAACAGTGATTTCTTCACAGGTGCTTTTCCATCAGAATATGGCAACTCAACAGCGGGTGTCTTTGATTTGAAAATGCGCAACGGAAATGCGGACAGGTATGAGTTTACCGGGCAATTGGGTTTCCTGGGAACAGAACTGGCGGCAGAAGGGCCTATATCGCGCAAGCATAATTCTTCGTTTTTAGTAACCTACCGCTACTCTACGCTGAAGCTCTTTGAAGGATTGAACATTAAAATTGGCACCAACTCGGTACCCAACTACCAGGATGCTGCGCTCAAACTCAACTTCCCGATGGGTAAAAAAGCCAATCTTTCCTTCTTTGGTATAGGGGGCATGAGTAAGATAGACCTGATAGTGAGTAACATCAACGAACAGCCGGAAGAACTCTATGGTGAATCTGACCGCGACCAGTACTTTGGCAGCAATATGGGCGTGCTGGGTACATCGTTCAGTTATATCATTAATCCCAGTACTTATACAAGAGTAACCGTGGCACAGACGGCAATTGATGTAAAGTCGAGGCATGACAAAGTATTTCGCGATGCCGATTACCAGGTAGATTCATTGAAGTATATATTAGGCTACCGGTTTGTAACCAACACAACAGTAGCGCATTGGTACATTAATAAAAAGTTTTCGGGCAGGCATACAGTAAAGGCGGGCCTTATCAACAACTATTATCACCTGAACCTGGTAGACAGCAGCAGGCAATATCCGCCCACGTTACAAACATGGCAGCACAGGCTGGACTATCAGGGTGCTACCAACTTGTTGCAGGCGTATGTACAATACAAGTACAGGCCATCAGACGCGCTTACATTTACGGCGGGACTGCACGGCCAGTACCTGACACATAATGAGTCGAAAGCACTGGAGCCCAGGGTAGCCATGAAATATGCGTTCGGCAGCAATGTTTTCACATTAGGTTATGGGCTGCACAGTCAATTGCAGCCATTGTACCAATATTTTGCGGTGCTGCCACAAAACCCTACAACCGCCATGCACAATTATAATATAGATTTCACCCGCAGTCATCATACAGTTGCCGGGTACGAGCATGTATTTTCACGCGTGTTAAGGTTGCGCAGCGAAGTGTATTATCAGTACCTGTACAATGTACCTATTGAAACAAGGCCCGGTTCGTCATTCTCCGGCCTCAACCAGGGCTCTAATTTCAGCAGGCTGTTTCCTGATACATTGGTCAATAAAGGCACAGGATACAATTATGGTTTTGAACTAACGATTGAAAAAAGCTTTTCTAAAAATTATTACATACTATTCTCCGCAGCGGTGTTCGATTCTAAAGCAAAAGGCAACGACGGTGTGTACCGCAATACGGATTACAACGGGCGTTTTGCCGCCAACCTGCTGACTGGCTATGAATACAAACTGGGCAAGAACAGTACCTTGCTTACGGGACTGAAAATCACTTATGCAGGCGGCAGGTTATACTCTCCGCCGGATGTTGCAGCATCCAATGCCATTGGCGACCTGATAGTGGTGGATTCGTTACGCAATACACTACGCTTCAAAGACTATTTCAGAACGGACATAAAGCTGGGAGTGCGTATCAACGCAAAAAGGCTGACACATGAAATAGCCATAGACCTGGTGAACATTTTAAACACTAAGAATGTGTTGTCGCAAACATATAACTACGACCTGGCTGCGCAGGGTGCGTACCCGTTTCTTACCCAATACCAGTTGGGTTTTCTGCCGTTGTTCTATTACAGGGTCGATTTCGGGATAGGTAAAAAATAAAGAGGGCCGCAGTAATGCAGCCCTCTCTAACAGTATTCTTCAACTACTATTTAGTCTTCATTTCCTTTTCAGAAAGCTCTTTGATTTGCTTGCCAAATTCATTGCCTGGGTCTATCCCCAAAATCTTGTTAGCATTTTCAAGCGCTTCAGAATATACGCTCGTCCTGTATTTGCACAGGGCAAGATACTGGTAGGCTACTAACAGATCTTTGTCAGATTTTTTAGCGCCTTCTACATCCAGTCCCAGCCATGTTTCAAAGTACGGTGCCGCCAGGCATTTTTCGCCTTCTGCATCGCGCGATGCATTTACACGTCCCCTCCAGTAGTAGCCCGATGGCTGGTCGGGGAACTTAACGATCATAGTTCCGTAGATAGTATCTGCTTTTTGCAGCATAGCTGCTGTATCTATACCGGCTGTGGTGCTGGATACATAATAGCTATATCCACCCCAGAAGTAATCGGTAGCGCTGGCCTTGTCACCAAATTCGTTGTATATCTTTTCGTACCAATTGCCGGCGTTCACCCAATCCCTGTTGGTGCGGAATGATTCAGCTATGTCACGGTAAGCTTCTATCTTATTACCGGTCGTATCCATGCTCAGCGACTTGTTGAAAGCAATATTCGCAGAATCACCCAGGTTATTCATCAGGTATATCTGGCCAAGCTTCAGGTAGTCTTTTGTAAAAATATCTGCCGGCTTTTGGTTGGGGAAATATATGCGGGCATTTTCCAACGCTTTTTGCGCAGCTGTGGAATCTTTCAACTCGGCATAACTGTATGCCAGTATACCATATGACCTCAACTTATTTAATCCCTTGCCTCTCAGTTCGTTGATTTTATCAATCGCTTCCTGGAAATATTTAGCCTGGAATAATATCTCTGCATATCTGTACTGGTCAGCTACTGACTTGTCAGAATACTGCAGGTATTTTTCCATATTTTCTTTTGCCGTTTCGTATTTACCTACATAAGTGTAAGCGTCTGCCATATCACGGTAGGGCATTGGATTGGTTGGGTCTACCTCTTGGGCCTTTTTCCAATAGTCCAGCGCCTTCTCATAGTTGCGGGCATTGTACATCAGCTTACCCATACGCGAATACGCCAGGGAGTTGTTGGGGTCTTTCTCCACCGCTTTTTCGTAATGGGTCATTGCCTGTCCGCCGCCACCGTTTACCTGCAGGTAAGCATCACCTGTAGCCACCAGCAGTTCGGGTGTCACCATTTTTTCCAGTACTTCGTTATACCAGTCTACGGCCAGTTGCTTGTTACCACCTTTCGAATAGTTGATGGCATCAGCAGCATATCTTTTCTGCACCCACTCTTTCTTTTTGCCCATATCAGCCAGTGCCTGCGCCGCCTGCATACCTGCCGCTTCGCCTTCAGTGGCAAACTTCACCCTTACTGTACCGCTGATGTTGGCATAGTCCTCAGGGTACTTCACAAATGCATTCATTGCCGCATCAGCGTTGCCTAGTTCCAGTTCAGACAATCCGTAGTAATAACTGGCCATTGCATCTGTAGTGGCTAACGGCTGTAATATTTTTTTTGCACTGGCATACCTTTCATACCTGTACATTTTCTTTCCTTCTTCCAACGATTGTGCTGTGGCGGTTAATGTCATAGCTGCAGCAGCAATAGTTACTATCAGTTGTTTCATTTTCATCTTTTAAGACACCTTGTTTAGGTAGAGTTCTGTTATATATACGTTTTTGATTAAGAATATTATTGGCTGACACCGGCTTCCCTGAAGATGATATTCACCCGGGTGGGGAACAACCTCGCCTGCTTGAATACCAGTTGCCCGCGCTGCTCCCTCAGGAACTTGGCGAAACCAGCCGCCAGGCCTGAATATGTATCGCGGTGTACGTAATATAGTTTACGCGTAAGCGGGTACCATTCCGGCGCTATATACGCCTGGTAAGGTTTGTATGCTTTTTCCAGGCTGTCGTTGTAGATGGCCGCCACCGTCACATCACCGATAAATGCCAACCCTTCCGGGTCTTCATAATCACTTACATAGCTTACGCTTACAAATCCTATCGCATCGGGGTTGTTGGCTACATACTGTATTACCGAGTCGTTTCCTTTAGCGGCATATACGTTATCGCCCAGCTTTTCACCCGGTATCAGCGAGTCGAGCATATACCTCAATGTGCTGGAGCCGGGGTTGTCAAACACCACGCTGTATTTCTTGCTGTACTGCCCTGTCAATATGCCCTTCAACTGCGCTACGCTGAACACCGTATCCTGGTTGTTATTATTCACTATTACCGCTATGGCATCTTTCGCTATATCCAATGACGTAGGCACTATTTTCTTTTCCTCTAATACAGCTTTTTCATCGCCGCCCAGCGTGCGTGTTACCAGTATCATCCGCACTTTACCCTCCATAAAGTCCTGGATGCATTCGCTCTCAGATTTGTACTGCGCGTTGATCTTTGCCTCGGGGTAGCTACTGTCAAATACTTCCAGTTGCTCTTGTACTACGTGGCGATAAGTTTCATCGACCGATATATCAATGGTACCGCTGGTGAGCGTATCTGTTGGTGTATCTTTAGGCTTCTCCTCGCCACAACCCACAGCCGTCAGCAGCAATATACCAAGCACGGGAACCAACTTCGCAAATTTCATATCCGCAATTTTAGCCATAATTTTATTTATATGTGTGGTAGTCATTTGTCTTGTAACATTAATTTAACAGCGGTGTCACCGTATTGTTAGCAAATCACTTGCCCGGCTTAATATACACCCACCCGCGGTATATCCTGAACAAACCGTACAGTGCCATAACCGCTGTTATGCCGTAGGCAGCCAAGTTAGACAGAGGGATAGTACCAAAGGCTTTAAAGTAACCAACATACACACCTACCGCAATATACAGCAGGCCAATGCCGATATGGGCAGCTCCGCGAAGTGGGTTGCTGCTGTTATTCTTTATTCTTCGTTCATCCGGATTCATATATATCCCTTCTTTTTAAATTGTGCGCAAAAATAACTGTTTATGCCCGCAAATGCTTGTATTATTTAGATGGGTTGGGCTGCAATATTCCATAAATTGCTAAGGATCACAGCGATAGTTAACAGAATATTATGTATTGTGTAGCACTTGGGCATGGGATGTATACAGGCGTAAAACATTTTACCATTATCTTGTGTGGTATGTTTCGCTCCCGGGTACATTACTGCATAGTGCTGCTGCTGGTATTATCAGCCTGTGGGGGCGATGACCATAAAGAGCGCAACGTATTCCGCATGAATATGTCGGGAAAGGCGCTGGAATCACTGGATCCCGCATTTGCCAAAGACCAGTATATGATGTGGACGGCCAATATGCTGTTCAATACCCTGGTGGCGACTGACAGTAACCTGCACTTGGTGCCCTCGCTGGCTAAGAGCTGGACGATGAGCCCCGATGGCCTTAACTATACATTTTTCCTGCGCAATGATGTGTATTTCCACGACAATCCCGCCTTTGAAGGTGGCAAGGGGCGCAGAATGACCGCCCACGATGTAGTGTACAGTTTCAACCGCATCATCGACCCGGCTACTGCCTCCCCCGGTGCATGGATATTCAACGACCGTGTAACAACAGAAAACCCTTTCGTGGCCATAGATGATACCACATTCAGGATTCACCTGCTCCGTCCCTTCCGCCCGCTGCCTGAGATATTAAGCATGCAATACTGTAGCATAGTACCGCACGAGGTGGTGGAAAAGTGGGGCAAGGACTTCCGCACGCACCCCTGCGGCACGGGGCCGTTCAGGTTCGAGCTGTGGGACGAAGGCAACGTATTGATATTGCATAAAAACCCCGGCTAC